>NZ_NSGT01000039.1:0-12139 GCF_009192905.1 Xanthomonas sp. LMG 12459 | reverse complement strand
CGCCGGCGGCGAGCGCGTCGTCGCCTTCGACGTAGGCGCCGGCATCGCTGTTGCCGGCACTGGCCTGCAGGTACTTGCCGGCCTCCTGCAGCTGCGCCACGTTGACCGCGTCGGTGGCTTCGGTGCCGGCGGCGACGCTGGTGATCTGCCGGGTCAGGCCGTTGCCGACATCGCCGACCGACACGCTGTTGTCGCGCGCGGCGTAGGAATGCGCGCCGAGCGCGACCGCATTGGTCGGCGCCTGGTTGCGCGCATCGTCCAGCCAGGTGCTGACCCGCGCGCCGTAGCCGATCGCGGTGGCATCGCTGCCGTTGGCCTGGCTATCGGTGCCGAGCGCGGTGCCGTTGTTGTTGTAGATCGACGTCACCGCACGTGCGCCCAGCGCGACGCTGTCGGGGTTCCAGGCGGTGGCTTTGTAGCCCAGCGCGATGCCGCTGTCGCCGGCGGCCAGCGCATAGCTGCCCAACGACACCGTGCGCGGCGCGAACGAACCGGCGCTGTGGCCGATGGCGACCGAATCGACGTTGCCCGGCAGGTTCGGGAACACGTTGGCGTTGTAGCCCAGCGCGATCGCGTAGTCGGACTGGCTCTGCGCGCCGGCGCCCAGCGCGATGCCGCCGACGCCGGTGGCGGCGGCGATGCCCACGCTATTGCCGGCGCTGGCCGCGGCGGTGCTGACGCCGCCCACGGCGACGCTGTCGGTGCCGCTGGCCAGCGCGTTCATGCCCATCGCCACCGCACTGGTGGCGGTGGCGCGCGCGCCGATGCCCATCGCGGTGGCGTAGTCGCCTGCGGCGCGAGCGCTGTAGCCCACCGCCGTGCCCAGGTCGCCGGCCACTTCGGACAGGCCGCCGA
Source organism: Xanthomonas sp. LMG 12459 (assembly GCF_009192905.1). Lineage (NCBI taxonomy): Bacteria > Pseudomonadati > Pseudomonadota > Gammaproteobacteria > Lysobacterales > Lysobacteraceae > Xanthomonas > Xanthomonas sp. LMG 12459. The sequence goes on along the minus strand of NZ_NSGT01000039.1, from coordinate 11,284 downwards.
CCGCGGTGGCGCCATCCTTGAAGGTCTGCGCGTGATAGCCCAGCGCGGTGCTCTGCACACCGCCGGCCGAAGTGCCGGTGCCGACCGCGGTGGTCAGCGGATCCAGCGCCTGCGCGCCGCCGCCGACCGCGGTGGCGGCCACGCCCAGGGCCTGGGTGGTCTGTTCGCGGCTGCCGACGATGAAACCGTTCTCGTCGTACTCGTACACCGTCGCGGTGCTGCCGATGGCGGTGGCCGAGGTGCCGACCGCCGTGGCATCGGTACCCACCGCACTGGCGTGGGCGCCGCTGGCGACCGCGCCGCTGCCCAGCGCCGAGGCGCCGAGGCCGGCGGCGGTGCTGGTGGACCCCACGGCGGTGGTGTAATCGCCATCGGCCAGCGCATCGGCGCCGGCGGCGGTGGCCTGCTGGCCCTGCGCCAGCGCAGTACCGTCGCCGCTGCCGGCGAACAGCTGCGCGGTGCCGTCGGCCACCTGCTTGACCGCGTCGAGCTGGTCCAGGTTCACCGCATCGGTGCCTTCGGTGCCGGCGGCGACGTTGGCGATCTGCCGCTCCTTGCCGGCACTGCCCACCGACACCGTGTCGGCGCGATCGGCGACCGATCCCTGGCCGAGCGCGACGCTGCCGCTGGCCGCGGCCTTGGCGCCATAGCCCAGCGCGGTGGAATCGTCGGCCTGCGCCCACGACGCGGCGCCGAACGCGGCGCTGGACGCGCCATCGGCCGAACTGAGCCAGCCGACCGAGGTGGAGAACGCACCGTTGGCCCAGGCGCCGGCGCCGAATGCGCTGCCGCCCTCGCCCTGCGCCTCGGTGGTGAACAGGCCGAGCACGCTGCCGCCGACCGCGGTGCTGGACGCCCCGCTGGCCAGACTCGAATAGCCCAGCGCCACGGCATTGCCGCCGCTGGCGTTGGCACCGTAGCCGACCGCGGAAGCGAAATCGCCGCCGGCCTGGCTGAAGCCGCCGTTGGCGGTCGCGGCCAGCCCGGTGGCGGCAGCGGAGAAACCGGTGGCGGTGCTCTGCAGGCCGTCGGCGCGTGCCGCCGTGCCCAGTGCGGTGGAGAACGCGCCATTGGCCTGCGCGCCGGCGCCGAACGCGCTGGCGCCCTGCTCGGCCGCGGTGGTGGTGCCTTCCAGCAACACCTCGCCGTTCTCGTCGACGATCGACAACGCGCCGCCGACCGCCGTTGCCGAGGCGCCGACGGCGGTGGCGTTGCTGCCGACCGCGGTGGCGTTGCCGCCGAGCGTGGTGGCGCCGCTGCCCAGTGCGCTGGCGCCGTTGCCGATGGCGTTGGCGCCTTCGCCGGCGGCGATCGCATTGGCGCCCTCGACGTAGGCGCCGGCATCGCTGGCGTCGCTGCCGCTGGACTGGAAATACTTGGCGGTGGTGTCGGCGGTCTGCCTGACCGCGTCGAGCTGGGCCACGTTGACCGCATCGGTGGCCTCGGTGCCGGCGGCCACGTGGGTGATCTGGCGCTCGCCGCCGGCCTTGCCGACCGAGACGCTGTCGTCGCGGTCGGCCACCGCGTCGGCGCCTAGCGCCACGCTGTTGCGGCCCTGCGCGACCGCGCTGTTGCCCAGCGCGGTGCTGTTGAAGCCGCTGGCGCTGGAGAAGCCGCCGACCGCGGTGGCGTATTCGCCGGTCGCGTCGGCCGCCACGCCGACCGCGGCGCTGGCCGCGCCGGAGGCGATGCTCTCGGCGCCGAGCGCGGTCGCGCCGTCGCCACTGGCGGTGCTGTAGTAGCCGAGCGCGCTGGCCTCCACGCCGCTGGCGTCGCTGAGAGTGCCGCTGGCCACGCTGCCGTCGCCGCTGGCGTTGCTGGCCGCGCCGGTCGCGGTGCTCTGCGCGCCGCTGGCGTTGCTCTCTGCACCGACCGCGGTGGCGTAGTCGCCGCTGGCGTTGGCGTTGTCGCCGATCTGCACGGCCTGCGCCTGGGCGGTGCCGGGAAGGGCGCCGGCGCCCAGCGCCAGCGCGATCGCGCCGGCCAGGGCCAGGCCGTGTGCGCGTGCGGCACGGCGGTCGCGGACGACGGCCCCGCGCGCATCGCCGCTGGCCAGTTCCGATGCCACGACCCACATCCCCAGTGCGTTGTTCCAGACCTTGCGATAAATCCGATTCATCGACGACTGCTCCTCAATTCGGCTGGTTTTTGGTCAAAAAGCCACCCTCGCCCGGCGTTCCGGCCGGCCGACCCCCTGTCGGTTTTTTGGTGCCGCACGTCCCTTAGCGGGACGCGAGAGGCTCACGCCTGTCGCTGCTCGGAGCTGTAGATGAACCGAGGTGGAATGCGGAACTGACCCGAGTGTTAACTCGGCCTCTCGAGTACGTCAAGTTTTTGACTTAATGCGACATGTGCCGTGACACAGACCGCGAATTCAGACTGATTTCGTTAAATTTTCGATAAATATCAATGAAAACAACCAGCTCGCGCCAATTTTTCGGCACATACCTTGCCAACCTTGACACACCGCGCTTCGGGCGATTTCGTTTCCTGTCAAGGACTTGACGCGACCGGATGGTAGAGGCGCAAAAGCGCGCCCAGGCATGCCGGATGACGGCTCCAGACGGCTGCGCATAGCGCCGACTGCGCGAAATGGGGCGAGCGGTCGCGCGGCGGAGCGACCTTGTGCCGGACGACGGGCGGGTGCTGCCGGACTGTCGCTACACGGCGAAGAGCACCACGCGCGGGAGGACGCACCATTCGCTTGCAAGCGGTGGCGGATGGCGCAGGCACACGCACGCTGCAGCGATGACGGCACCGCGCAAGGCGCACCGCACCGCGATGTCTCGTAGAAGCGGCTTCAGCCGCGACCACGCACGGTCAGCGCATGCGCAGGCGGGAGCGCCGAGGAAACCCACTCGACACACAGGAAAATCGACGGCATCGGCCGTCAAACCGCCAGTTCGGCCGGCCTGGATGCGGTCCTGCGTCGGGGCTGCAGTCCCTCCCACATGGGACACTGCGACGCGCGATTCGGCGCATGCGCCACGCCACCAATCCCGGCAGTGCATTCTGCATCCCACAGCGATGGCAGCGCGGCACAGACCCGAGCAACGCAGCAGGCAGCGCCGCCCCGAACATCGCGGCTACAGGCACTGCCGACGGCGCCCTGGCAAGGGCCAGCGCCAGCACGCGATCAGGTCGCCGAACACGTCGCCGTCGGCAGCGCACCAGGCAGGCGCGTCGCCATCGCGGCGAGCGCGCCAGGGCGGGCTTCAGCCCACCCACACCCGCGCGTTGCGGAACATGCGCAGCCACGGCGCCTCGTCCGGCCACTCGGCCGGATGCCAGCTGAGGTTGAGCGAGCGCAGGGTACGTTCCGGGTGCGGCATCAGGATGGTCACCCGGCCGTCGTCGCTGGTCAGGCCGGTGATGCCGTCGGGCGAGCCGTTCGGGTTCAGCGGGTACTGCGTGGCGACGGCGCCATGGCCGTCGACGAAGCGCAGTGCCACGCGCGCGGCGGCCTGGTCCACGGCAGTATCGAATTCGGCACGGCCTTCGCCATGCGCCACCGCCACCGGGATCCGCGAGCCGGCCATGCCACGCAGGAAGATCGATGGCGACTCCACCACCTCCAGCAGGCTGGTGCGCGCCTCGAACTGCTCGCTGCGGTTGCGCAGGAAGCGCGGCCAGTGCTCGGCACCGGGGATGATGTCCTTGAGCTGGCTGAGCATCTGGCAGCCGTTGCACACGCCCAGGGCGAAGGTATCCGGACGCGCGAAGAACGCGGCGAAGGCATCGCGCAGCGCCGGCCGCTCGAGGATCGAGGTGGCCCAGCCGCGGCCGGCGCCGAGCACGTCGCCGTAGCTGAAGCCGCCGCAGGCGGCCAAGCCGACGAAGTCGGCCAGGTCCACGCGGCCGGCGATGAGGTCGCTCATGTGCACGTCGAAAGCACGGAAGCCGGCGCGCTCGAACGCATTGGCCATCTCGATCTGGCCGTTGACGCCCTGCTCGCGCAGGATCGCCACCTTCGGCCGCTGGCCGCTGGCGACGAACGGCGCGGCGACGTCCTCGGCCGGGTCGAAGGCCAGTTTCGGCTTCAGCCCGGGCGCGGCGAAATCGCGCGCCAGCGCGCGCTCCTCGGCGGCGCTGTCGGGGTTGTCACGCAGCGTCTGCATCGCGTGGGTCACCGACCACCAGGCATCGAACAACTCGTCCCAACGCCATTCGGCCAGGGTCTTGCCGCCCAGCCCCACGCGCACGGCTGCGGCGGTGCTGGGGCGGGCGATACGCTGCGCGCACTCGGTCAGCGCATGGCGCTCGACCAGGTCGGCGAACGCCGCGCGGTCTTCGCGCGCGACTTGCACCACCGCGCCCAGTTCCTCGTTGAACAGGCTGCGGAACGGATCGTCGCCCCAGGCATCGAGGGTGATGTCCAGGCCCTGCCGCGAGGCGAACGCCATTTCGCACAGCGCGGCGAATGCGCCGCCGTCGCTGCGGTCGTGATACGCCAGCAGCAGGCCAGCCTCGCGCGCATCGCGGATCAGTTCGAAGAACGCGCGCAGCCGCTGCGGATCGTCCAGGTCCGGCACCGCCCCGCCGAACGCCGGCAGCGCACCGTCGCCATGCACCTGCGCCAGCACCGAACCGCCCAGGCGCTGCTTGCCGCCGCCCAGCCCGATCAACCACAGCTCGCTCTCGGCCTCGCGCGCCAGCAACGGCGTCAACTGCGCCCGCGCATCGGCGACCGGCGCGAAGGCGGAGACGATGAGGGAGACGGGCGAGACGCTTTTGTGCGTCTCGCCGGGACTGGAGAATGGGGAATCGGGAATCGGAGAAGCGGCGGCATCGGTGGCGGACGCATTGCGCTTTTCGCCATTCCCGATTCCCGATTCCCGATTCACGGCGGTCACCGCCCATTGCGCCTGCATCGACAGCGAGTCCTTGCCCACCGGGATGCTCAGGTCCAGCTGCGGGCACAGTTCCATGCCCACCGCCTTGACCGCGGCGTACAGGCGCGCGTCCTCGCCGTCGTGGTTGGCCGCGGCCATCCAGTTCGCCGACAGCTTGACCTGGTCCAGCGCCTGCACCGGCGCCGCGCACAGGTTGGTGATCGCCTCGCCCACCGCCATCCGCGCCGCCGCGGCAGCGTCGAGCAGGGCCAGCGGGGTGCGCTCGCCGATCGCCATCGCTTCGCCGGCATGGGTGTCGAAGCCGGCCAGGGTGATCGCGCAATCGGCCAGCGGCAGCTGCCAGGGGCCGATCATCTGCTCGCGCGCGGTCAGGCCGCCGACGCTGCGATCGCCGATGGTGACCAGGAAGCTCTTCGCCGCCACGGTCGGATGGGCCAGCACGCGCAGCCCGGCCTCGCGCAGGTCCAGCGCCTCGGTGTCCAGTTCCGGCCAGCGCGGCGCCGGCGGCTGCCGGGTGTCGCGGTGCATCTTCGGTGGCTTGCCGAAGAGGACGTCCATGGGCAGATCGATTGGATGCTGGGAATGGGGAGTGGGGAATGGGGAATGGGCAACAGCGGAGCCGGCCGGCTTTTCACCATTCCCGATTCCCGATTCTCCATTCCCACCGCCGAGCACCCCGTACCCCACGACGAGCCGTTCCTCGGCGGTCGCCACGCCCACCGCGGCAAACGGGCAGCGCTCGCGCTCGCAGATCGCGGCGAATTCGGCCAGGCGCGCCTGCGGCACGCCGAGCACGTAGCGCTCCTGCGATTCGTTGCACCACAGCTGCATCGGCGACAGCGAGGGGTCGTCGCTGGGCACGCGGTCCAGGTCGATGAGGCCGCCTACGTTGGAATCGTGCAGCAGTTCGGGAATGGCGTTGGACAGGCCGCCGGCGCCGACATCGTGGAACCAGCGGATCGGGTTGTCCGCGCCCAGCGCCACGCAGCGGTCGATGACCTCCTGCACGCGCCGCTCCATCTCCGGGTTGTCGCGCTGCACGCTGGCGAAATCCAGATCCTCGGCGCTGTCGCCGGAAGCCACCGAACTGGCCGCGCCGCCGCCCAGGCCGATCAGCATCGCCGGGCCGCCGAGCACGATCACCGCGTCGCCGGGCTGCAGCGGGATCTTCTCCACCTGCACGCGGTCGATCGCGCCCAGGCCGCCGGCCAGCATGATCGGCTTGTCGTAGGCGCGGGTCAGGTCCTGGGTCTCCGGCAGCTCGAAGCTGCGGAAATAGCCGAGCAGGTTGGGCCGGCCGAATTCGTTGTTGAACGCGGCGCCGCCGAGCGGGCCGTCCAGCATGATTTCCAGCGCCGGCGCCATGCGCGGGTTGAGCGGACGCGCGCCCTCCCACGGCTGCGGCAGGCTGGGAATGCGCAGGTGCGAGACGCTGAAGCCGGTCAGGCCGGCCTTGGGCTTGCCGCCACGGCCGGTGGCGCCCTCGTCGCGGATCTCGCCGCCGGCGCCGGTGGAGGCGCCCGGGAACGGCGCGATCGCGGTCGGGTGGTTGTGGGTCTCGACCTTGATGCAGAACGCCGACGGCGTCACCGCCTCGCTGCGGTATTCGCCGCTGGCCGGATCCGGGCGGTAGCGCGCGGCCGGATGGCCTTCCACCACCGCCGCGTTGTCGCTGTACGCGCTGAGCGTGTGCTGCGGGGTCTGCTGGTGGGTGTGCTTGATCATCCGGAACAGCGAGCGGTCCTGCTCCTTGCCGTCGATGGTCCAGCTGGCGTTGAAGATCTTGTGCCGGCAGTGCTCGGAATTGGCCTGCGCGAACATCATCAGTTCCACGTCGGCCGGATCGCGGCCGAGTTCGCCGAAGCGCTGCCGCAGGTAATCGATCTCGTCCTGGGCCAGGGCCAGACCCAGGCGCGCATTGGCCGCTTCCAACGCATCCAGCGGGATGCGCTCGACCTCGCCGCGCGCCGGCGCCTGGAACAGCGCCTGCGCCTGTGCGGCGCCGTCCAGCAGCGACTGCGTCATCGGGTCGTGCAGCAGCTTGGCCAGCGCGGCCTGGTCGGCCGGCGCCTCGGGCCAGCCGGTCAGGTCCAGACGGGTACCGCGCTCGACCCGGCGGATCGCCAGCCCGGCACCGCGGACCAGTTCGGTGGCCTTGCTCGACCACGGCGAGCGCGTGCCCAGCCGCGGCACCACGTAGCGCGAGCAGGTGCCCGCCTCCGCCGGCGCCGGCGCGTCCTGCGCCTGCAGGATGCGGCGGGCCGCGACCAGATCCAGTTGCCCGGCGTCATCGCCGTCGAGGAAGTACACGTGCCAGGCGCCGACGATGCGCACGCCGGGAACGAGGGACTGCAGGCGGGTTTCGAGCCGAGCGCGACGGAACGGCGAAAGGGCGGAAGCGCCCTCGAGGACGATCATGTCCGGGGAACCGTGTGAGGAAACGGGCTGGCTATTGTAGCGGAGAGCTGGGAATGGCGATTCGGGAATGGGGAATCGGCACAGCCGGCCGCCGAGCGGGGTCGGCGCCAGCGGACGTGCTAGAGGTGGTTGGGCGACAGCGGACGCGGCGCTCCAGCGGCAAAACGCGCGGTGGCACCAACGGTGGCGCAAAGGCCGCACCGCCGACCGAGGAGGAGAGACGGGCGTTCAGCGGCCGTGGCCGCGGGAACGAGCGACGTCGCACCCATTCCCGATTCCCGTTTCCCCATTCCCGGCCGCTCAGCGGCTTCCGCCCGCCTTCGTCGCTTCCGCCGCGCGCTTGTCCAGCGCCTCGCGCATCTTGGCCGGGGGCAGGTAGCCGCCGATCTGGGTGCCGTCCGGGGCGAAGATCGCCGGGGTGCCGTTGACGCCCAGGCGCTGGCCCAGGTTGTACTGCATGGTCACCGGGTTCTTGCAGTTGGTCGCGCCGGGCACCTTGCCGCTGCTCTTGGCCTCGGTCAGTGCCTGCTTCTTGTCCGCCGCGCACCACACCGCGACCATGTCCTTGTAGTCCTGGCTGCCCAGACCCATGCGCGGATACGCCAGGTACTCCACGGCGATGCCCTGCTTGTTGAGCTCGCCGATCTCGCTGTGCAGCTTGCGGCAGTAGCCGCATTCGATATCGGTGAACACGCTGATGGTGTACTTGGGATTGGCCGGGGCGAACACGATGCGGTCGGCACGCGGCGCCGACTCCAGCAGCTTGCGGCGGTAGCTCAGCAGGCCTTCGCTGGAGGCGAACTGCTTTTCCTGGATGTCGAACGGCTGCGCCTGGAACAGGTAGCGGCCGTCGTCGGAGACGTACAGCACCTGCCCGCCGACCACCACTTCGCGAAAGCCGGGGAACGGCGCGGCGCCGATGTAGTCGGGCTTGAAGTTGGGATCGAGCTGCAGCAGCGCCGAGCGTACGCGCTGCTCGCCCGGTGCGCCGGCAGGAGCGGCGGCGGCCGGCTTGGCAGCGGCAGCGCCGCCGGTGGGCGAAGCCGGCTGCGCGCAGGCGGAAAGAGAAGTGGCGCACAGCAGCGCAAAAAGAGCAAAACGGAGCATTGGCTATCCATGAGGGCTGCGGATCGGCTGGATTGTCGCATACCCCCTTGTCCGCTCGATGTAGACAGGCTGAGCGGGGGGCACGCCGTCGCAGCAAGGGCGCGGATCAGTATTTCGCGTGCTCCGGATAGCCGCCCGCATCCGCCGGATCGCGCAGCGCCAGTGGCAGCGACCAGCGCAGCAGGCCGCCATCGGTCAAGGCCCAGAGCGTGGCGCCGTCCCACGAAAACGCCAGTGTGTTCAGCGAACCGCGCGCCGGCGAGGCCAAGCGCAGCGGTGTCTGCGCGGCGGCGATCTGCCACAGCGCCAGCTGCGGTCCGGCCGCGGCGGGGGCATCGCTGCCCAGCGCCAGCAGCCGGCCGTGCGCCGAACGGGCCGCCGCCTTCAGCGCGTCGGCGCACCCCAGCAAGGCCGACAGGCGCACGCGGCCGTCGTCCATATCCAGCACGTGCATACCGACGAAGCGCGCTTCGGGCTGCGCCTTCGACGCGCCGGACGGCGCGAACTGCAGCGTCCCGGTGCCGTGGTCGGCCAGCATCAGCACGAAGCCGCTGGCGATCCAGCGACCCTGCAGCGACCCCAACGGGGTAGGCACCCACTGAGCCACGCCGGAGGCGTCGGCCGGATCGGGGCGACCGAAACGCTGCGGCAACGCGAACGCGCGCAGGACACGCCCGCTGGTCGGATCGAGGGCGGCGATGCCCTGGGCATCCTCCACCCACAGCGCATGCGGGTCGCGCAGGCGCACCGGCCACAGCTGCGCATTGCCCTTCTTCGCCGCATCCATCAACGCTTGTCGCGGCGCGCCGAACACCGGCGCGAACGCCCAGGGTCCATCCGCCGCCGGTACCGCGGCGGTCGGCGCATTCAGGATGAACCGACTGCTGCCGAACGCACCGCCACCGCCAGCGTAACTGTGATCGAAATACACGGGGCGCTGCGCGGCGTCCAGTTCCCAGCGCGCGTCGCCATCGCTGCCCTCGCCATCGACCCGGTAGCGATGCAGGCGCCGTGAGGCGACGTCATAGACATACAGGACGGCGGACTCGCCAGCGGCGCCGGCCAGGAACCACACGCGGCTGCCCTGCGCATCGGACATCAGCCGTTGCGCACCGCCCTCGCCCTGCCAGACCGTTTCCGTCTGCCAGCGCGTGCCGTCGTGATGCAGCCGCCACAGCCGGGTGCTGGCGCCCGTCCCGCCCAGCACCTGCATGCTGAGCAACAGATCGCCGTCGGGCAGCGCCAGCAGATCGCGCGGGTAGCGGGCGCCGCTGTCCGCCGTGGCCAGTTCGCCGCCGAGCGCGTCCCAGGGCAGCGCGTCGAACGGCAACAGCGGCACGTCGTTGCGCGGCGGGACAAACGCGATGGCCGGCGCCGCACGGGCGCGCTGCGGCAGCAACGTCCATGCCAACGGCGACGCGACCACACGCACCGGCTGCTGCGGCACGCTCGCGGCGAGCGCCTGGCGCACGGCCTGGAACAGCACCGCCGGCACCACGCGCTGGCTCAACCGCGACGGCTGCGACGCACCGCCCAGCGGATTGAACTGGGTGATCTGCCTGATCACGCTGTAATCCGGATTGGCGTAGTTGTCGGTGCGCTCGATGCTCAGCGCGGTGGTCGCATGCCCCATGGCCGCGGTCATGTCGAAGACGCATACCCTCAGTTCCAGACGCCCGCTCATTCCCTGGCGTTCGCTGCGCGTGGCGCAGTATTCCGCATAGCGCGTCTCGCGGAACACAGCCAGTTTGGCGCGATCCTGTGGCGCCCAATCGCTGCGCTCGCGCGCCCGTTGCAGGCGCGTGCGCGCCTCCTCCTCAGTCAGCGCGCCCTGCTCCACCGCCGCCTGCAGCATCGGCTGCGCGAAGCGCTCGGCCAGCGCCGCGCGCAGGTCCTGGCGGCGTGATAGCAGGACCCGGCCCCAATCGTCGGGCAGATACGACAGCGGCAAGGTCTCGTTGCCTTCCTGGAAGCCCCCCTGCGCCTGCACGACGCCACGTACCGCGGCCTGCACCTGGGCATACGGCGCTGCGATCAGCAGATGCGCCGCCGTGGCCGGTTCGCGCTGCCCGCCCGGCAGCGTCCAGAACAGCAGATCCTCGTGGCGACGCACCGCCGGTGCCTGCGCCTCCAGCGCCGTGCCGGCAGCCGCGATCTGCCACGCGCTGTCGCCAGGCTCGGCCGCCGGCATGGCGGACGGCTGCACCGGCCCGGCCGCGAACGCGCTGCCGAGCGCGAGCAGCAGCAGGCCGGCACAAGCTCGTGCTGGCGCATGGGAAACGCGATGTCGCAACTCGCTCATGGACGCACTCGATGGAAGGAAAAGGATGCCATCGCCGGCGGCAGCGGCAGCGGCAGTTGCCGCTCAGCCACGCGGATGATGCTTGCGGTGCAGGCTCTGCAGGTGCTCGCGCGCCACCAGCGTGTAGATCTGGGTGGTGGACAGGGAACTGTGGCCGAGCAGCATCTGCAGCGCACGCAGGTCAGCGCCGCGGTTGAGCAGATGCGTGGCGAAGCTGTGGCGCAGACCGTGCGGGCTGATCCGCACCGGATCGATCCCGGCCACCGCCGCATAGCGCTTGACCAGCCCCCAGAACTGCTGGCGGGTCAGCGCGCGGCGCGCGGCGTCGATGAACAGCGGCACCACGCCATCGCTGGCCGGCACCGCCTGCCCCGCCGCCAGCGCCGGGCGGGCGCTGTCCAGATAGCGCTGCAGCCAGTGCTGCGACTCCTCGCCCAACGGCACCAGCCGCTCCTTGCTGCCCTTGCCGGTGACCCGCAGCACGCCCTGGCGCAGATTGACCGCGTTGGCCGGCAGGCTTGCGCGACCGCGCCATGCTCGAGTTGATGTACGCCGCCGGCTTGCGCGTCAGCGAGCTGGTCAACCTGCCGGCCAACGCGGTCAA
>NZ_NSGT01000038.1:0-10761 GCF_009192905.1 Xanthomonas sp. LMG 12459 | reverse complement strand
AAGGCGGAGCCGATCTACGATGCAAGCTCGAAGCTTTAGGAGCGACTGGACCTCCCACACCTCCTCCGATGATCAGTCGGAAGACATGACGCCTGTTTAGGGGCGACATGTCCAGATACAAGGAGCATGGGTGACCGCAACGGTGGTCGCTGCCTGCAGTGGTGAAAGCTGGCTAAGCGGTTTGCCGAATTCCCGATTGGCAAAGCTGCTCAATCCATGATCTGTGCCGTTGTAGGAAAGACTGCAGTAGAGGCCGTAGATGTGCGACTCGTCGAAGTGCACCGGTAGCAGCACGCTCCAAAGCGCGTTGCGCACGTGCGACTGACCTTGCGCCAAATCCGTGTAGACGAGGGACGTCACCAGGCGAGCCGCATGCGGGGAGGGCGATCCCACATTCGCATCGATCAGCCTGCGAATCGCTTCGGGAGGAGTGGCGTCTTCTGGATTGGCGTGGGCGAGCAGATCGCGGATTCGGGCCAGATGTGGGCGGACAGCGAGCGCATCGTAAGCGACCAATGCGACAAGCGTTGCCAGGAGGAGCAGCGCCGTTCCTTTGCCAACGAATCTGATGATCTTGACCATGAGCGTCAGCCAACCTTCGGGCGATATCGGCAGGTGTAGCCGCGTGCTGCACGCGACTACAGCAGCCGGCGTTGATCGGCCGCGCGCCGAAGCACCCAGCCGACAAGCAGGCCGAGGCCTGCGGAGGCGAGCAGCTGCAGCCATTCCACAGCGACGAACATGGCTGGTTCGTCCGTCATGTCTGGTGGCAATAGCGCCGCGAGAGCATCCGCGAAGGCGGCGTAGATGACCAGGATGAGGCAGGCGTGCGCGAGGCGGTGTTGCGCCACGCGCAACGCGAGGTGTGCGAAGAGTGCGGCGCAGAGCAGGAAAGAGAGAAGGGTCCAGGCATTCACCAAGCCGCCTAGCTCGAATAAGCCTCTGAAAAAGCCAACGCCGCACCGAAGAACAAACAGCAGGGCGGCATAGGCAAAGATCGATTTCCAGTGCATGGCCGGCTGTAAGGGGCACGCGATCAACGAGCGAGAAGTGCGTCGCGTGCTGGAAGGGTGGGGACACTCCGTATCGAGCAAACGACGCGCTGCGCCGGTCCGATGCCGGCTGTGCGCTGACGCGCCGTGCCGCCTGACATTGCCAGCGCCATCAACGCAGGATGCCCTCGGCGACCTTGCGTCCGCCCTCATAGGCGATGAACGACCTGTCTTTTTCCAAAACATGGAACTGCTCGATGCAGCTCAGAGACACCGCAGCGGTCTCGCCGGGTTCGATCTTCTCCTGCGCTTTGGAAATGCGCACTGCACACATGACGTCCTTACTCTCACCGGAGAATCGCACCTGTGGGCGGTAGTTGTCGTAAATCGCGTTATCACGCCCCACCTTTCCCTGGCGCGTCAACAAGGTGAACGAGATCGGCACAGCGGCATCGGCGGGGTAGGTCAGTACCGCATCTTGGGGATTGCCCGCCGTGGCAGAAAAACAGAAGACCGGCAATGCGAGTGCAAGAAGCGTACAGCGGCGGAGCGATTTCATCGGGCGGTCTGCCTTCTTGGGTGGAAAATCGTGCCTGAGCCGTGAACCAAGCCGGCTCGGGCCGGTCGTGCCTGCATCGAGGCTCATGCATGTGGCCCCAGCATCAGGGTGTACGCGCGAATGCTAGCCGACCTGATCTGATCCTTGGTCATCGATTTGTTGCCGCGCACCGCCTCGGCAGGCACGAGCATGACCGTCGTCCGCCCATCGCGGGTGTTCCAGCCAAACGCCACGACTTTCTTGTCGGCGAGGAACGACTGATCGCCGTCTTCGATATCCGAACACAGGATGCTGCCGTTCGGCTCGGTGTTGCTCGATGCGGTGACATGCACCAGGCCGATCGCGCTATCCACGAGCACCTGATCCCTGTGGCCGGCCGAATTGATCCTCCCTTCCACAACCGAAGCGGTGTGGCCGAGAGACACGAGATGACCGGCGACGATCGAGGCCAGGTGCTTTTTGCGATCGAGTTTGCTCTTGCATGCAATCATGGGGTGTCCTGTCGATCAGCAAGGACGCATGGATGGAACCGGACTAAGAGTCACTAACAAAACCTATTTGAACACAGATTCGCAGGTGGCAAAATTGGCGACATGGCCCGTCGCAAAGAGATCCCCGCCGCGCTGCGGAAGCGCATCTAACCGCTGATCCCATCAGTAAAGCCTTCGCCCAAAGGAGGGCGGCCTCGCGTCAGAGATCAGCAGGCCCTCAACGGCATCGTCTATGTCCTGCGTACCGGCATCCCATGGGAAGAACTTCCCCTGGATTTGGGCTACGGCAGCGGCATGACCTGTTGGCGCCGGTTACGCGACTGGCAGGCCGCCGGCGTCCGGCATCGCCTGCATCAGGTCCTGCTGTCCGAGTTGCGGCGAGCCGACAAGCTGGACCTGAGCCGAGCCAGCCTGGACGCGGCCAGTGTGGCCTCCCCACGGGGGGAGCGTACACCGGGCCGAACCCGACCGATCGCGGCAAACTCGGCACCAAGCGGCATCTGATCGTCGACCGCAATGGCGTTCACTTGGCGGTCTGCGTGACCGGAGCCAACCGGCACGACGCGGTGGTCTTCGAGGACTGGTCGATGCCCTGCCGACGATCGCCGGCAAGCCAGGGCGCCCGCGACGTTGGTCATGCAAGCTGCACGCCGATTCTGCTTGAATGAACTGTTAGGTGCCAGCCTATTTTTTGACGGTTGGCACCATGAGTAAAAGTATGCAAAGCGCAAGAGTGAACGCAATGGTCGCAAAAGTACGCGAGCCAAATGGAACTGGTCCCCCGAGTGCGAGATAGACGATATAGGCAACAACGCAAGTCACAGACGCTAGGGCCGCCCAATGCGAAACACCCCAGTACCTGTTGCATTTACTGCAACGATGCTCGAAGGCGGGTCCGGATAGGAGCTTCTTGACCAGGCTGACTCCCTTCTTTTTGCAGTGTGGGCACTTGAGTGTTCGGAATTCCATTTTTTACACCTACCATATGAGTTAAGCCGCGCCGCAAAGCGGCGTCGGCTTGGATGAATTTTTTTCCCAAAACCGTTCAGGACTGGATGCCTACATGTCTATATTGTGGAAATTCATGAGGCTGCGAATTCGCCTGGAAAAATCAATGATTTGATGTTTCGAGAAGTGTGTGTAGGTGGGTAACGATGCTTCGGGCACGTTCATTACCAGAGCGCTGCCACATGAGACTAAGTAGCGTAGTTCGTCTTCAGTGAGCGAGATGGAAATTGAACGAATAGCGTTTAGGTCGGGCATTGATCATCACATTTTCGAGGAAACGCTGTTTGGGCCTTGGCGCCTGAGTTAATTCGCGCCGAAGGCGTCGGCTTGAATGATTGGTTAGGTTGCGCTCGCGGCAAGATCGTACGGAAATGTCTTTCTGGTGACCACTTTCATGCCGCTGATACTCTCGATCTGCTGGCTGCCCTGGGATCGCCACACAGTGCGCGCGCCAGTCCATTGATGCATTACTTCCGATGAATCCCATACTAGTGACTCCAAAAGGCTCTCGTAGGCCACTATCCATTCCTCCTTTAGATCCAAAAATTCTTTGTAGTAGGCGGCGAAGTGGATGAGATGGCCGTAGTAACTATGTCCGCGATGGTTTGGTAACAACGAGAACATGGGCCTGACTAGCAAAGATCCTGTATCGCCAAGACCTTCAAGCACCCTTCTGTTATGGGCCTCGACGTCAGTCTCCGAGCGGAAGCAGTGGATGTAGCCGTTCACAATGCTGGACATTGGGGGTGCAACCTTACGCCTAAGTTAAGACGCACCGCGGAGCGGGGTCGGCTTGAATGAATAGTTAGACGGTCGTGCCAGGAGGTGGTGAGCAAGAAGCGTGCTCCCCAGCACTTGCGCCAATAGCCGAGCATGCCACAAATAGCGGTATTGGGGCTCGCCCGAGATGCTGGCCGCTGGATGTGACCGAAACCATAGGCAATGAGCGCAGCAGAGCAACGAAGCTGGATGACCAAGTAGCGGGCGATCCGATGGCGGTAGACGTGAGGATTGCGAACCGAGGCCGGCCGCTGAAGCGCTATCGCTGTCACCGATGGCGTAAGTCGCGCCGCACGCACAACACTACCGCCTAACACCTGAGTTGGCGGCTTCGCGAAGCGGCGCCGGCTTGAATAAATTTTTAGGCCCCGTAACAACGCAAAACAATACGCCACAAACGAGACCGATAAAGCCGCCAGCTGCGAAATTGGCAAGATAGGGCTGTGAGCCAACGCCTAGAAGCATGAGACTGCCCGGCAGCGAAAATGTTCCGGCTATGACAGCACCAGCGCATACACTGAGCCAGCTCAAATAGCCAGCGCACCGAAGCCACGTGACGTAGGGTAAGCCGAGAGCGGCCATCGCTCCATATGCGATGGGTAGACCGAAAGAAAAATAGATTACAACGGCAATGGGCCAATCCTTGAGCCCTGGCAGCCCCTCCCGCACTAGAGCGGACGCCAGCGAGTACAGCAAGAATGCCACTGGTGCCCCGAGAGGAGCGATAAGTGCACCGAACAGGATCGATCTTTTGGTCTGCAGTGAGTTCATGCCAACGGCCTAACACTGGAAATAAGCCGCGTGCCGTAGGCACGTCGGCTTAATTGACTGGTTAGGCCGGGATGGCCCAACGAAGATGGCGCGCCGAACTAATACGCCGACGACCGTGTTGTCTGGTGCTGCGTCCGATACAGGGCCTGCCACGTTGACCATTCGATGAGGTGACACAGCCAAGTGTCAGCCGGCGATGTGGTGGATGCAAACGCGGCTCCAACACCAAGCCAATGCCAGCCGCCTAACGCTTGAATTAAGCCGCCCGCCGCTGGCGTAGCCAGTGGACGGTCGGCTTGGATGAATTGTTAGGGCGCGGCCACGCCACCACCTATCTGAGTTGAACTGTTCGGGAATGAGGTCATCGCCTCCTGGGTCTGAGTAGCCACGCTCAGCGAGTTCTTTGTACCACTCGGACTGTAGCGAAGACGGAAGGTCCTTGCCGCACCAAGGGCAAAACCGCAGGACGGTCGACGTGTAGCCATCGTATGAAACCGGGGGGACGTCGGAACCTGGATCCATTGCTCTTCATCCATTGCCCTTCGGATCAGACTATCCCTAGAGAAATAGGATCAGAAGCCGGGGTTGGGGCCGAATTTGACATTCTGGCACGCGAGCGATGGGAAGCCGATATAGAATTCTTCGCTGGTTTCACCTAACGACTTGCACATCGGCATGGATGAATCGGTCTTCTTGCTTGTGATCGTTAGTTTCCATGCTGCGTGGGCACCAGCACTTGCCAGCGTGTAGCTGCTGACGATGCCGCATAGCACGGACGGGGGCGATACTGCAATCCAAGTGTTGTCAGCGGTCTTACGAAACTTGACCTCCTGGCCGTCTGATGAGACGCCAAGTACACATTGCTCTGGGCCGCCACCAAGCACCTTGCGCTGGAGCTCGTCTCCCTTGACCAAATTGATCCTCGCGAGCCGGCAACCGAACTCGTCGTCCTCGCGTGTGCCATCGCAGAGCCCGATGATCTGCGACACCGAGTTGGTGTCTTCCTTTAGCACTGCAAAGTGTATTGGCGTTGCGGCGGGCGGCCCTGCATATGCCATTCCCACAGTGAGGAACGCCGTCAACAGCATAATCGCGGTGAGCTTCATCGTGGTCTGTCTTCCCTGGAGCTTAAGCCGAGTTGCGAAGAAACTTCGGCTTGACTGAGTTGTTAGGCAGTAAGTGGCCCCAAAGGTTGGATTGTGCAACCCTGCTCCCCAGCACTGCCGCCTGGACCAAGTGTGCCACAGCCTGGGGGATGGAGCTTGCCCAGCGACGCACCGATGCGTGCTGCCACCGAATCCAAGTGCAACGAGCGTAGCGTGGGAATGACGGGTAAGGGCAAAGCACCGAACTTACTGCAACCAGCAACGGTAACAGCGACTTGCCGGAACCGACCGCCGGCATGCCAGCCAACCGACGAAGCCCTACCCACCAGCTGATTTGCTCCACCACCGCCTAACGCCTGAATTAAGCCGCGCCGCGAAGCGGCGTCGGCTTGAATGAATTGTTAGGTGCCATGCTGGAGCACTTTACGGCTCAATGTCCACGTTTAGCTCGGCGCGCTGATTGAGCGAGTTCTCCTCCCGTTCGCCAGCGATCGGGCGAGTGGACCCGTACTCGGTTAGAGCAATGACACAAAGCGGATCTACGCCAGCGGCTAGCAGGAACCTGTATAGGAGAAGCGCTCGACGTTGGGCGAGATAGCGGCACTCTTGCCCGGAACACTCATACTGATCAGTATGGCCCGCAATCTCGAACCTGACGTCCGGGTGGCGCTTGATTAGCTCGACAGAGCGATTCAAGTTGGCAATTTGGTCTGCCCCAGTTGCAGCCTCGTCGATCGTCTCACCCTTGATGGGATGGCCGGCCTTGAAGAAAGCACCATACAGGTCGAGTGAAGAGCTGCATGCAGCGGCGGAATATCCACCGAGCAGAGCTGTCGATAGCAGGATTGAGAGGAGCTTGGACATGTCACCTAACACCTGGGTTAAGCCGCGCCGCGAAGCGGCGTCGGCTTGAATGACTTGTTAGCAAGACAGCCCTCAAATCTTGTCAAGACGCGCACCAAGATCTGAGGCCAACTGCAAGTAGCTCACCACCGAATCTGGATTCGGCGAAAAATCAGGGTCATGTGCAGCGAGATTTCTCAGTTCGCGCATGCTATCGATGATTGAGCGATCACTTGACGTGATCAGCCCTGACTTCATTAGCGCATCAATGGAGCCGCGTGGATAGCGCCTCGCAGTCGCATTTGTAAGGCCTTTGCGCATTGCCAAAGAGATAATTTTCTCTTCCAGACGAAGCCACGAATCCAACACCGCTCCTCGAGGGTTTTGAGTTGCGATCAGAGCTGCGTTATCAGGGCTTTTAGTGCTTGGAAGTGCCTGAGCAGAGGATGCTAGCTTAAGGACATCTCTCTCAAACTCGAACTCAGCCATTCCGACCTTGCCGCGTTTCATGGTCTTGAGCAGGGCAGTAACTTCGCTCCGAAATAGCAAAATAACCACAACAACGGCGAGTGGCCATGCGAGGGATTTGATGAGCTCAGCAATGAACGAGAGAGTATCCATGTCCTGCTAACACCTGAGTTAAGCCGAGCCACGAAGCGGCTTCGGCTTGAACGAATTGTTAGCGCTCAACGTGGGGAGAAAACAAAGCCTCCATTTCGTCTCGCGCCGCTACCAGTAGCGTAAGGGCGAAGGAAACGCACAAGCAACTGTAGTTGTCCTCAATCTCGCAATGCACCCCGCGCCCGCGCTCGTCGAACTGGCCGGCGCGGTAGAAAGACAAGGGAAGGCCATGCACATGGCTGGAAAGGAATTTGTACAGCCAACGAAACTGCTGAACTTCCACGCCAGCCGCGGCAGCAACTGTCTCCAGCGGCGCGAGAAACGCGCTCTTGCCGTGAAGGAACTTGCGCTGATCTGAGGCAGGAAGGGTCAAGAAGAAGGCATTGCTATTGAGTCGACCCCTAAGCTCAGCGGCCTGCTCTTGAAACCCAGGTATGTCGGCCGAGTTTGGATCCATCTCCTCAAACAGATGAATCCTTGCCGTGCAGTCATGGAGATTGAAGATGTTCCAGCGGCAATCCCACTCATTCTGGGTGGTTTGCTCGATGCACAGATAGAAGAACGCTAGCCTTACCTCAAGCAGAGACCTGACAAGTACTGCTAGTGAGGCATAGTCCCAGTGGTCGGTGATCTTCTTTGACCATGACGTGCCTGGAGCTAGGATCGCGAAGCTAACGCCGCGAGCGCAAAGTGTGGTGAACAAAACACTGGCATAGAAGTGGGCTCCTGATGGTGCAGGGATGCCAGCACAGTTGCGAGAGACATTGAGGCAGTCGCTAAGGACGCTCTCGAACGCTTTGATGCGTTCTTTGTAGTCGTCAGATGCGGCAGTGCTGACGTTCTCCGCAGGGCGGCCAAATAGCTTTCTTATGAGTACCAGGGACATTGCCTTTGAGTGCTAACTACTATTGGACCGCCCAAAAGCGGTGATGCCCCAAGTATCCAGCAACGCCAGACGTCTGCAAAGCGGGAAATTCCTAAATTGCATCAATGACTTGCCGGATGGTGGCCGCAGCTCCGTGCGCCATGCTGGCTACGTTATCCGACGTTCGAGCTGGCGTATGAGTTACACCCATGACGATGAAGCCGTAACGGCGCATCAACCGCCGAGGGCGCTGGAGCAGGTGCGTGGCCGGTTGCGGCTTCGGCATGACAGCCTGCGCACCGAGCAAGCCTACATCGGCTGGATACGGCGCTTCATCCTGGCCAACGGCAAGCGACATCCGGCGCGGATGGGGCAGGCCGGGCAGGTACATCCGCATGTGCCTTGGTGTCCAGGAAAGCAGCCCAGTCGTGCGCGTTTGTTGATCCGCGTCGGGACTGAAGTCCCTCCCACAGTGCAGGGCAGGGATGCCATGAAGACCTTGGGAATCAGGAGTCTTCATGGCATGACAACACCTCACCCCTCCAGCATCGCCTTGTCCCGCACCGCCCCCTTGTCTGCACTGGTCGCCAGCAACGCGTAGGCCTTCAACGCCGTACTGACCTTGCGCGGGCGCGGTTCCGCCGGTTTCCAGCCACGGGCGTCCTGGTCGGCGCGGCGCGTGGCCAGTTCCGCGTCGGAGACCAGCAGGTCGATGCGGCGCTGGGGGATGTCGATGCGGATGCGGTCGCCGTCGCGGACCAGGCCGATGGCGCCGCCCGCCGCCGCTTCCGGCGAGGCGTGGCCGATCGACAGGCCGGAGGTGCCGCCGGAGAAGCGGCCGTCGGTGAGCAGGGCGCACTGCTTGCCCAGGCCCTTGGACTTCAAGTACGAGGTCGGGTACAGCATTTCCTGCATGCCGGGGCCGCCCTTGGGGCCTTCGTAGCGGATCACCACGACGTCGCCAGCCTTCACGTCATCGGCGAGGATGCCCTTGACCGCGGCGTCCTGGCTTTCGAACACCTTGGCGTTGCCCTCGAACACGTGGATGGATTCGTCCACGCCGGCGGTCTTCACCACGCAGCCGTCCTCGGCGATGTTGCCGTACAGCACCGCCAGCCCGCCCTCCTGCGAGTAGGCGTGGGCGACGTCGCGGATGCAGCCGCTGGCGCGGTCGGCGTCCAGGCTGGGCCAGCGCGTGGTCTGGCTGAAGGCGATCTGGGTGGGGATGCCGGCCGGCCCGGCCTGGTAGAAGGTCTGCACCGCGGGGTCGTCGCTCTGGGTGATGTCCCACTGCGCGATGGCGTCGGCCAGGGTGCGGCTGTGCACCGTGGCCTGGTCGGTGTGCAGCAGGCCGCCGCGCGCCAGTTCGCCGAGGATAGCGACGATGCCGCCGGCGCGGTGCACGTCCTCGATGTGGTACTTCTGCGTGTTCGGCGCCACCTTGCACAGCTGCGGCACGCGCTTGGACAGGCGGTCGATGTCGCGCAGGGTGAACGGCACCTCGGCCTCCTGCGCGGCGGCGAGCAGGTGCAGGATGGTGTTGGTGGAGCCGCCCATCGCGATGTCCAGGGTCATCGCGTTCTCGAACGCCTCGAAGGTGGCGATGCCGCGCGGCAGCGCGCGCGGGTCTTCGGCGCCATACCAGCGGTGGCACAGTTCCACCGCGGTGCGGCCGGCCTTGAGGAACAGTTGCTCGCGGTCGGCGTGGGTGGCGACCACGGTGCCGTTGCCGGGCAGGGCCAGGCCCAGCGCTTCGGTCAGGCAGTTCATCGAGTTGGCGGTGAACATGCCCGAGCAGGAGCCGCAGGTGGGGCAGGCGCTGCGCTCGAACGCGGCGACCTTCTCGTCGGAGGCGGTGGGATCGGCGGCGATCACCATCGCGTCGATCAGGTCCAGGTTGTGGTCGGCGAGCTTGGTCTTGCCGGCTTCCATCGGCCCGCCGGAGACGAACACGGTGGGGATGTTGAGGCGCAAGGCGGCCATCAGCATGCCGGGGGTGATCTTGTCGCAGTTGGAGATGCACACCAGCGCGTCGGCGCAGTGCGCGTTGACCATGTACTCCACCGAGTCGGCGATGATCTCGCGGCTGGGCAGCGAGTACAGCATGCCGTCGTGGCCCATGGCGATGCCGTCGTCCACGGCGATGGTGTCGAACTCCTTGGCCACGCCGCCGACGCGCTCGATCTCGCGCGCGACCAGTTGTCCGAGATCCTTCAGGTGCACGTGGCCGGGCACGAACTGGGTGAAGGAATTGGCGATGGCGATGATCGGCTTGTGGAAGTCGGCATCCTGCATGCCGGTGGCGCGCCACAGCGCGCGGGCGCCGGCCATGTTGCGGCCGTGGGTGGAGGTCTTGGAGCGATAGTCGGGCATGGGAGCAGCGAACGAGCGGGCGGGGAGGCTGGCGATGGTGGCGCGATCGGATCGTTGCTGCTGCAACCGTCCTGGACGCCCACCGGTTGGTCGACCACGTTAGCACGCAGGCTGGCGCCGCCGCGCGCCGCCCGGGAGTGCGGAGCGGGTCGCAGACCTGCCTGCCTGCGCTTGGCAGACTGCGGTGGCCGGTGCGTCAGGGGGCGTAGGCCCGGCTCGCCCATCATGACCACAGGAGGTGTCCATGCTCCGGCATGTGCGTTCGTCGTCTTCCGCTGTTTCCTCCCCCGCCCCGTCCCTTGCTGCCTCTTTTACACATCTCCGAGCCCCCGAGACTACAGCGAATTTTGTA
>NZ_NSGT01000037.1:0-59994 GCF_009192905.1 Xanthomonas sp. LMG 12459 | reverse complement strand
GCCGAGCGCCTGCTCGGCTACCGGGTGTTTTCGGACGCCAGCGGTCGCATGAACCGCTCGTTGCGCGACACCGGTGGTGGCCTGCTGCTGGTCAGTCAGTTCACCCTGGCCGCCGACACGCGCTCGGGGATGCGGCCCAGTTTCACCACCGCGGCGCCGCCGGCCGAGGCTGAACGCGGCTTCAACCGACTGGTGGAGGTGTGCCGCGCGCAGCACCCGCCAGGGGTGGAAACCGGCCGCTTCGGTGCCCATATGGTCGTCAGCCTGGTCAACGACGGCCCGGTCACTTTCCTGCTCCGGCCGTAGACGCCGGCGCGTTCCTGGCGGAGCCGTTCAGGCTCCTCGTCCGGCAAGCGGCGGTCCGGGCTGTTATAATGCTAGGTTCACTCATTCACCTACCTGCCGGTGGCGCGAGCACTCATGGCCAACGAACGTCCTGCCCAGCAATCCGACATCAAGCAACTGATCAGCAAGGGCCTGGAACAGGGCTATCTGACCTACGCGGAAGTCAACGACCATCTTCCCGACGATCTGGTCGACCCCGAACAGATCGAAGACATCATCGGCATGATCAACGGCATGGGCATCGATGTCCATGAAGTTGCGCCCGATGCCGAAACCCTGTTGCTCAACGACGGCAACACCGGCAACCGCGAAGTCGACGACACCGCGGCCGAAGAAGCCGCCGCGGCGCTGACCGCGCTCGACACCGAGGGTGGTCGCACCACCGACCCGGTGCGCATGTACATGCGCGAGATGGGCACAGTAGAACTGCTGACCCGTGAAGGCGAGATCGCCATCGCCAAGCGCATCGAGGAAGGTCTCGGCCAGGTGCAGGCCGCGCTGGGGGCGTTCCCGCTGGCGGTGGAGACCCTGCTCGAGGACTACGAACAGCACAAGGAAGGCAAGAAGCGCCTGGCCGAGATCGTGGTCGGCTTCAACGACCTGATCGAGGAAGAGCCGGCGCCGCCGGTCGCGGTGTCCGACGACGACAGCGCCACCGATGCCGATGCCGACGAGGATGACGACGAAGACGTCGACACCGCCGAAGAGGATGCCGGTCCGACCGGTCCGGATCCGGCCGAGGTCGCGCGGCGCATGGAAGTGCTGGCCACCGAGTACGCCAAGTTCAAGAAGGCGCACGCCAAGAACGGCGCCGAGCACAAGCTGGTCACCAAGCTGCGCAACGACATCGCCGAGGTGTTCGTCACCCTGAAGCTGCCGCTGCCGCTGACCGACGTGCTGGTGCGCAAGCTGCGCGACACCATGGCCCAGGTCAAGGACCACGAGCGCCGCGTGCTGCATCTGGCCACCCACGTGGCACGCATGCCGCGCAAGGACTTCATCCGTTCCTGGGAAGGCAACCAGACCAACGTGGCCTGGGTCGACGACGCGCTCAAGCGCAAGCAGAAGTGGTCGTCGGCGCTGCGCGACGTCAAGGACCAGATCATCGCCGAGCAGGAAGCCACCGTGGCGGTGGAGCAGGCCACCTACCTGAGCCTGGCCGAGCTGAAGGAAATCAGCCGCGCCATGGCCTACGGCGAAGCCAAGGCGCGCAAGGCCAAGAAGGAAATGGTGGAGGCCAACCTGCGTCTGGTGATCTCCATCGCCAAGAAGTACACCAACCGCGGCCTGCAGTTCCTCGACCTGATCCAGGAAGGCAACATCGGCCTGATGAAGGCGGTGGACAAGTTCGAGTACCGTCGCGGCTACAAGTTCTCGACCTATGCCACCTGGTGGATCCGCCAGGCGATCACCCGCTCGATCGCCGACCAGGCGCGCACCATCCGCATCCCGGTGCACATGATCGAGACGATCAACAAGTTGAACCGTATTTCCCGGCAGATGCTCCAGCAGTACGGCCGCGAGGCCACCCCGGAGGAGCTGGCCAAGGAAATGGACATGCCCGAGGACAAGATCCGCAAGGTGATGAAGATCGCCAAGGAGCCGATCTCGATGGAAACCCCGATCGGCGACGACGAGGATTCGCATCTGGGCGACTTCATCGAGGACACCAACGTGGAGTCCCCGATCGAGAACACCACCAACATCAACCTGTCCGAGACCGTGCGCGACGTGCTCGCCGGGCTGACCCCGCGCGAAGCCAAGGTGCTGCGCATGCGCTTCGGCATCGACATGAACACCGACCACACCCTCGAGGAAGTCGGCAAGCAGTTCGACGTGACCCGCGAGCGCATCCGCCAGATAGAGGCCAAGGCGCTGCGCAAGTTGCGTCACCCGAGCCGCTCCGAGCAGCTGCGCAGCTTCCTCGACATCGACTGATCGCGCGCGGTTCGTGGTCGCGACAGAGCCCCGCCATGTGCGGGGCTTTTTCGTGGGTGAGGAGTCGGTGGCGTTGCGCAGGGTTGCAGTCCATGCAGCAGCCATGCGCTGTCATGTCAGCAGCCAGCCAAGCCTTGGGGGAGCGACTTCACTCGCGACGGGCATTCCTAGTGAAGCCTCGTCGCGACTGAAGTCGCTCCCACAGTGCATCTCCGCGCTATTCGCCTACGCGAACGCCTTGCTGCCGCGCATCACCGCCAGCACGTCGTGGCAGGCGCCCATGGTGTGGTAGTCGGTCTTGCCGGCCGGACTCTTCTCGTCGCTGTAGCTGCGGTTGTCGCGGCTGAGGATGCGGAACCAGGCGCCGTAGCGGTGGTCGACCAGGTGCTCCCAGGAATATGCCCACAGCTTGTCGTAGGCGGCGCGATACGCGGCATCCCCGGTGGCGGCCAGCAGCCGCGCCGCGGCGGCGATGGCTTCGGCCTGCACCCAGAAGTACTTGTCGTCGTCGCAGAAGTAGGTCGGCGCCGCGGCCACGTCGGGCACGCCGACCACCGGCGTCTCTTCGGTGCCGGAGGCGAAGCCGTAGACGATGCCGCCATGCTGCGCGTCCCAGCCGTGCGCCAGGGCGGTGTCGAACAGGTGCCGCGCGGTCGGCAGCAGCCACGCCGGTGCGGTGCCGGTGGACGCCTGCAGGTGCCCGTGCAGCAGCACCAGCAGCTTGGACCACTCGACCTGGTGGCCGGGCTGGAAGCCCCACGGCCGGAACAGGTGCTTGGGGTTGTCGCGGTTGTAGTCCCAGTCCACCTGCCAGTCGGCGTCGTAGTGCTCCCACACCAGGCCGCCAGCCAGCGCCGCCTGGCGGCGGGTGATGTGGTCGGCAAGCAGCAGCGCGCGCTGCAGGTAACGTGGCTCGGCGCTGGCCTCGTAGGCGGCGATCAGCGCTTCGCACAGGTGCATGTTGGCGTTCTGGCCGCGGTAGCTGGAGAACGTCCACTCTGGGGTGGCCTCGTCGCGGTACAGACCGGCGGCGGCATCCCAGTAGCGGGTTTCCAGCAGCTGCCAGGTCTCGTCCATCCACGCGTCGGTGTCCAGGCCGGCCTTCTTCGCGGTGGCGTAGGCCAGCAGCACGAAGGCGGCGCCGTAGGCGTGCTGGGTGCGGTCCTCGGCCACGCCGTCGCGCAGGGTCCACACGTAGCCGCCGCTGGCGGTATCGCGGTGCACCTCGCGCAGGTAGCGCAGGCCGTGGCGCGCCGCGTCCAGGTACTCGGCGGCCAGCGCCGAGTCGGCGAACTCGATCGCGGCCATCGCGTAGTTGAAGACGAAGCGGGTGCTGCTGACCAGGTGGCGATGGCCGGCGTCGTACACGCTGCCGTCGTCGCGGAAGTAGTGGAAGAAGCCGCCCGCCGGGTCGAGCGCGCGCGGGTGGTAGAAGGCCATGGTGTCGGCGATGTGTGCGCGCAGGACGGCGGCGTCGGCGAAGTCGGGCAGGGGCGTGGCGGGCAGGTTCATGCGGTTGGCTGGCGAGCTGGGTGAGGGAGGGGAAGGCAGTGGTGCGCGGCGGCGTGTGCGCCGCCGCCGCACCGGGAACGGATCAGCGGATCAGTGCATCACACGCGCGGTCGGCGCAGCGGTGGCCGCGGCCGCCGTCAACTCCGGCGACAAGCGCGAACCGCGCAGGCCGTACCAGACGATGTAGACGTAGCACAGCAGCGGGACCACGAAGGCATGCTGGATGCCGATCGCATCGGCCAGCAGGCCCTGCACCAGCGGCACGATGGCGCCGCCAACGATCGCCATGATCAGCAGGCTCGATGCCTTGCTGGTGAGCACGCCCAGGCGTTCGATGGCCACGGTGAAGATGGTCGGGAACATGACCGAATTGAACAGGCCGATCGCGATCACGCTCCACATCGCCACGTGGCCGGTGCTGACCATGGTCACGACCAGCAACAGTGCGGCGATGCCGGCGAACACCGCCAGCAGCTTGCGCGCGGGGATGAACTGCAGTAGCGCGGCGCCAGCGAAGCGGCCGACCATCGCGCCGAACCAGTAGTACGACAGATGGTGCGTGGCGTCGGCTTCGTTGAGGCCGCCGGTGGTGGGGCCGGAAATGTAGTTGATCAGGAAGCTGCCGATCGCCACTTCCGCGCCCACGTACATGAAGATCGCCACCACGCCCCACAACAGATGCGGGTGGCGCAGCGCGTCGGCGAAGCGGTGATGCGACTCGGCGCCGCTATCCTTGTCCTCCCGCAGCGACGGCACCCGCATGACCAGCATGAACACCGCCAGCAGCAGCAGGCCGCCGGCCAGCATCAGGTAGGGGATCTCCACCGTACGCGCCTGTTCGATGCGGTAGGCGGACAGCTGCGCGGGATTCATCGCCGCGATCTGGTCGGCGCCGAGCACCGCGCCGGCCAGGATCAGCGGGCCGATCAGCCACGGGAATACGGTGGTGCCCAGCGAGTTCAGCGCCTGGGCGAAGTTGAGCCGGCTCGGTGCCTTCTCCGGCGCGCCGATCAGGCTGATGTACGGGTTGGCCGCCACCTGCAGCAGGGTGATGCCGCTGGCCAGCACGAACAGCGCGGTCAGGAACAGTGGGTAGGAGGGCAGGCGCGCGGCCGGGTAGAACATCGCTGCGCCGATCGCCGCCACCACCAGTCCGATGACGATGCTGGCCTTGTAGCCGACCCGCGACACCACCGCGCCGGCCGGCACCGACATCAGGAAGTAGGCGCCGAAGAAGGTGAACTGGATCAGCATCGACTGCGCGTAGTTCATCTGGAACACGGCTTTCAGATGCGGGATCAACACGTCGTTGAGGCTGGTCAGGCCGCCCCAGGTGAAGAAGATCATGCTGACCACCGCGATGGCGGCGGTGTTGGACAGCGGGCGACGGCTCATGCAGCGACTCCGGGAACGGGCGAGAGGGCGACCCGGCTGCTGGCGCGCAGGCACAGCCGGGCGGGGGCGATGGTAAGCGCAGGCAGGGCCTGGCGGTGGCGCAGTGCGTCCAGCACCAGGCGTGCGGCCTGCATGCCGCGCTCGCGCGGGGCGACGGCGACGGTGGACAGCGGCGGGGTGGCGACGGCGGCCTCGGGAATGTCGTCGAAGCCGATCAGTGCGTAGTCGCGGCCGGCGATGCGGCCACGTTCGGCCAGGCCGCTGGCCAGGCCCAGCGCGACCACGTCGTTGTAGCAGACCAGCGCGGTCGGCAGCGGGTCGCGCGCGCACAGCGCGCCGGCCTGGCGCGCGGCTTCCAGCCGGGTCGGCGCGCATTCGATCAGCCACGCCGGGTCGACCGCGATGCCGCCGGCGGCCAGCGCCTCGCGATAGCCGGCACGGCGCTCGGCGCAGGAACTGGACTGGCGGTGGCCGCCGAAGAAGGCGATGGCGCGGTGGCCTTGCGCCAGCAGGTGTTCGGTGGCCAGGCGCGCGCCGCGGCGGTTGTCCAGCGCCAGCAGCGGCCAGTCGCCGTCCAGCGCGCGGTTGAACAGCAGCACCGGCAGGCGCGGCCCCAGCAACTGGCGCAACCGCGCCGCGTCGGTGTTCTCGGTGGGCGAGAGGATCATCGCCGCCGGGTGATGCTCGATCAGCGAGGCCAGCACGGTCTGCTGGCGCTCCGGCGATTCGCCGGTGCTGCCCATCAGCATCACGTAGCCGGCCTCGGCCAGCGCCGCGTCCACGCCGCCGGCGAACTCGGCGAAGAACGGATTGGCCAGGTCGTTGACCACCAGCGCCACCGCATTGGACGCGCGGCCGCGCAGGCTGGCCGCGCCGCGGTGGTAGACGTAGCCCTGGCGGGCGATCTCCGCCGCCACCCGCGCGCGCGTGTCCGCATGCACCAGCGGGCTGTTGCGCAGCACCAGCGACACGGTCGCCCGCGACACGCCGCAGGCGGCGGCGATGTCGGACACGGTGACGCGTTTGTCGGCGGAAGACGGCGCCACGGCGGATTAGACCGGTTCAAAAGGTCGCTCATCCTGCGCCGTCGTGATCCGATCCGCATTTTGCAGTGCAGCAAGGCATTGCAGTGGCTTTGTGCTATCCGTTTGGATCGATTCGATACGGGGAGCCTGCCTTGCGCAGCTCGAGGACGCTGGGCGGCGCTGCCGCGCTGCTGCTGGCCGCGCTGTGGCCGATCGCATCCGCCGTCGCAGCGGCGGGCGGTGATGCCGGCGAACGTGCGGTGGCCGCGGTGGACCCCTTCATCGGCACCGGCGGCGAGGGCCACACCTATCCTGGCGCCACGGTGCCGTTCGGCATGGTCCAGTTGAGCCCGGACACGCGCATCCAGCCGCGCAAGGACGCCTACGGCTGGGCTGCTGGCTACCGCTACGACGACCGCAGCCTGGTCGGCTTCTCGCACACGCATTTCTCCGGCACCGGCCACTCCGACCTGGGCGACGTGCTGTTGATGCCGATCAGCGGCGCGGTGCGGCTGGAGCGTGGCGACCCGGACACGCCCGGCAGCGGCTACAGCGCGCGCTTCCGCCACGACGACGAGCGCGCCGAGCCGGGCTACTACGCGGTGACCCTGGACGACGACAAAGTGCGCGCCGAACTCACCGCCAGCGCCCGCGTCGGCGTGCACCGCTACACCTACCCGGCCAGACAGCCGGCGCACGTGCTGCTGGACCTGCGCACCAGCCTGTACGACTACCCGGGCAAGATCAGTTGGTCGCGGCTGCGCCTGCGTGCCGACGGCACCGTCACCGGCTTTCGCGAGACCCGCGGCTGGGCGCCGGGGCGGCAGCTGTACTTCGCCCTGCGCTTCTCGCAGCCGCTGCGCGGCCACGCCTTCCACAACACCGAGCAGGACATTCCCTACAAGGGCTTTCCGCCGCCGGGCGACAACGACCCCACCCAGCGCGCGCAGATCGAAGGCCGGCAACTGGTGGGATCGTTCGACTTCGGCGACGCCCTGCGCGCGCCGCTGCTGGTCAAGGTGGCGATCTCGCCGGTCAGCGAGGACAGCGCCATCGCCAATCTCGACGCCGAAGTGCCGGGCTGGGATTTCGACGGCGTGCGCCGCGCGGCGCGTGCGCAATGGGCGCAGGCGCTGGGCGCGGTGGAGGTGGACGCGCCGCCCGCGCAGCGCACCCAGTTCTACACCGCGCTGTACCACAGCCTGCTCGGCCCGACCCTGTTCATGGACAGCGACGGCCGCTATCGCGGGCCGGACAACGCCGTGCACCAGGCGCAGGGCTACACCCACTATTCGACGTTCTCGCTGTGGGATACCTACCGCGCGCTGCACCCGCTGCTGACCATCGTGCAGCCGCCTCAACGCACCAACGACATCGTCAACTCGCTGCTCGCGCACCAGCGCAAAAGCCCCTACGGCGTGCTGCCGGTGTGGGCGTTCCATGGTCTGGAGACCTGGTGCATGATCGGCTACCACGCGGTGCCGGTGATCGCCGACGCGTACATGAAGGGTATCCGCGGCTACGACACCGACGCCGCGCTCAAGGCCATGGTGGCCAGCGCCAACTACGGCCCCTACGACGGCATCGCCCAGTACCGCGAACTGGGCTACGTGCCGATCGACGAGGAAGGCGAGGCCGCCTCCAAGACCCTGGAATACGCCTTCGACGACTGGACCATCGCGCGCATGGCCAAGGAGATGGGCCGCAGCGAGATCGCCGCCGCCTTCGCCAAGCGTGCCGGCAACTGGCGCAACGCCTTCGACCCGGACACCGGCTTCATGCGCGCGCGCAAGCGCGACGGCAGCTTCCGCACCCCGTTCGATCCGGACGCCAGCGGCTACGGCACCGACTACACCGAAGGCAACGCCTGGCAGTACTCCTGGTACGTGCCGCAGGACGTGGCCGGCCTGGCGCGTGCGCACGGTGGCGACGACAAGCTGCTGGCGCGGCTGGACCAGGTGTTCGACGCCAAGGTCGATCCCAAGGTGTTCGCGCACATGGAGGACATCACCGGGCTGATCGGCTGGTATGCGCACGGCAACGAACCCAGCCATCACGTCGCTTATCTGTATGCCTACGCCGGGCAGCCGTGGCGCACCCAGGCGCGGCTGCAGCAGATCATGCGCAGCCAGTACGCCGCGCGCCCGGACGGCCTGGCCGGCAACGACGACATGGGGCAGATGTCGGCCTGGTACGTGTTCACCGCGCTGGGCTTCTACCCGGTGGCGCCGGCCAGCAACCAGTACATCCTCGGCCGCCCGTTCCTGCCGCGCGCCACCCTGGCGCTGCCCAACGGCAAGCGCTTCACCGTGATCGCCGACGGCCTGGACGACGCGCATCCCTATGTCGGCAGCGTCACCCTCAACGGCCGTCCATTGAACCGCGCGTTCCTGCGCCACGAGGAACTCATGGCCGGCGGCGAACTGCGCTTCACCCTGCAGGCCACGCCCAACACCGCCTGGGCCGCGGGCGCGGCTACCGAGCGCGCGTTTTCGATGAGCCCAGGCGGGGCGGATGCGCCAGGGGGCCAATAGCACGGCCTTCCCGTGGGGAGGTACTGAGAACGTGGCAGCGACGAGCCGGTAGCGCGACTACCGCCACCGCCTTGTAGCGGTACGAGGAGCGCTGCATGAGGTGCGTCTAGACCGGCGTCGAGCGCCTGGCCCGCGGCCAACCTGGATCAGGCGCATGCCTTGTCGCGGCATGTGACAGCATGATGTCCAGTGCTTTTCAATGGAGACGGCCCGTCCCGCGAGATTCCTCCGAATCTTTGATGCTATTACGCGTGCCGCTGGAACGCCATTCGTTCGATTTCGGGCCTCGTTCAGGCCGAAACCTAAGTCTCCGTGCGCGTTAGAGAAGACGTCGGCAGTTGCTCCAATGCGCATGGAACGCTGTCGGAGATCGCTAGATGCAACCGAGCAGCCCGGCCCGCCCTTTAAAGAAGCCTTTAGGCGAAAGCGTGACTTTCACGGTCTGGCCAGGGGTCTTGATCTCGACGAATTTCTCGAGGACATCATTGAATCTGGATGTGAAATTCTCGGTCTGATAATAGGTGGTCACCGTAGGCCTGCCTTCGACGCCTTCCAGGCTGGTGCCCAGATTCCTGGTGGTGCTTCCCTGGACATCCAGCGCCATCGTCGCCAGGAGGTAGTAGTTTCCCGGCTTGAGGTTGGAGAATTGAAATTGTCCCTTGTCGTCGGTCATGCCATCGACGCGGACCTGCAGGGCCATTGGCGAGACCTTAAGGGTGTCGCGCCCCTGCTTCATATTCGACGAAAGCGCAATTGCTTCCTTGAGGTAGGGCGTAACCGGGAATAGGGAGATGGATTGGTTGCGCGCCAGGTAAGTGCCTCCGCCATTCTCCACGTGATGCACCGCGCAGGCCGTGCCCTTGATGGTGGAGGTGCCCGGCTCGAGCGCGGCCTGAGCAGCGCCAAGGTCGAAGACCGATCGGGGTTCCAGCACGTTGAGCTTGCCGGATGCCGATGCCGTGGACTTCGCGGTCCCTTCGTTCCTGCCGTCGCCGGTGTCTAGTCTTACCTTCGCCAACATCCCGCACATGGCGCTGCGCATGTCCTCCGGCTTGGCTTGCATGCCGGGCGGCAATACGGCAATGAGCGTCAATGTATTAAGGTTTCGGTCCGCCGTGGCAACGACATCAAAGCTGCGGGAGTTGCTCGTGGCGTCCTGGGAAAACGTGAGTTCCGTTTTCCCGCCTTCGCTCTTCTGTTCGCCGATGGTGAATCCTTCTTGCTTGGCGACTTGATGGATTTGCGCGATGGCTTCGAGTGGGTCCAGTTTTTCCGACGTTCTCCATGCGCTGAACATCAAGACCTGCGACGAGGAACTCATGCTGAAGTTCTCTTCGCAGGAGGCTGCACTGGCCATTGGCGCATGACACGCCAGCAAGGCGCCGAACGCCGAAAAACAAATGAGTTTCGAAAATCGCATTGCGCTCTCCATGCCCGATGAGCTCCGAGTCCTTGCGGATTGTAGTCGATG
This sequence comes from Xanthomonas sp. LMG 12459, assembly GCF_009192905.1. Classification (NCBI taxonomy): domain Bacteria; kingdom Pseudomonadati; phylum Pseudomonadota; class Gammaproteobacteria; order Lysobacterales; family Lysobacteraceae; genus Xanthomonas; species Xanthomonas sp. LMG 12459. The sequence goes on along the minus strand of NZ_NSGT01000037.1, from coordinate 49,774 downwards.
CCAATTGCTTAGTGACGGCGGGAGCCTTGCGACGGTACCAGGGCTGCCTCTTTACCGTTCGAGCCGCCACGGCATCCCTGCGACCTGCAGTACGGCGTGTAATAGGAGTGTGAATTTGCGATGAAGTTAAGACGCACTGCCGTGGCGATACGTCTCATTGCCCTCTGAAACGCCAGGGGCGGCGATGCGTTGGCGCCGGTCCATCCCATGCGCGTGCTCGCCAGCGTATGCGCTTGCTTAATGCCATGAACACGTTTCATTGGCATCCCCTGTGGTCTTGTGACCTTGCCGCGTGCCACCGAGGGTCATGGGCGCTTCGGCGCCTGATTCGATCGCGACGCGGCGTATCGCAGTCGCACCCGTTTGCGCCTAGTGACATGGCTGATCCGGGTTGCCGATGTCGCCGCTGCGGTCTGGATCGCGTACTCCTCATCACGCCGAACGGGATATACGAATGCATGCTTGTCTGTTGGCCCCTCTTAGCCACCACGATGAGGCCACGCTTGAGGTGGCCATGGGCGCCGCCAAGGCCAATGGCTGCGATCACGTAGTGATGTCCAATCCTTTCGTTCAGGACGCGGATGGCCGCCTGCAGGATCCGGCAAGCGAGGATCCGGCTGGGCAGGCGCGACTGCGGCACTGGCTGCAGCGCGCCGAACAGCACGGCCTGCGCGTGCTGCTGGACCTGCGCATCGACGAGATCGGCGGCGGCAGCCGCCTGCTGCAGGAGCATCCGCACTGGTTCCGCGCACGCAGCTCGGCGCTACCGGATCCGCGCGCCGAACGCGCCGCGCCGGATATTGCGGTGGGCCGCTTCGCCTCTGCGGAAGAAGGGACGGGCCTGGCGCAGTGGTGGAGTGCGCGCCTGGTCGACTGGCTGCGCAGCGGCGTAGCCGGCTTCCGTGTGCTGCAGCCAGAGCGCATTCCGGCGCCATTGTGGCGCACGCTGATCGACGGGGTCCACGCACAGGCGCCGCAGGCGCGGCTGCTGGCGTGGACGCCCGGCTTGGGCCTGGACGTCTTGCGCAGCCTGGCGGGCGCCGGCTTCGATGCCGCGTTCTCCTCGCTGGCCTGGTGGGACGGTCGCGGCGACTGGTTCTTCGATGAGGACAGCGCCCTGCGTGCGCTGGCGCGTTGCGTGGTCGCCACCGTCGATGCCGAGACGGCCTCGGATACGCCGCTGCCCTTGCCACGCGCGCAGCGGCAGCGCCTGGCCGCCGCGTTCGGTGGGGCCTGGGCGATCGCCGCGCAGGACACATCGACAGAATACGGGCAGCCCGCGCCTGCGCAGCACGGCTCCTCCGAGAGCGACGCGTCCACGCCGGCTGCGTCGTTGCCCGACGCCACCGCGTCGCTGCGCCTGCGCCCGCTGCTGCGCGACGGCGCGCTCACCGCGGTGGCGGTGGAACCGCTGGATGCCGCGGCATGGCTGGTGCTGCTCAACAGCGACCGCGACCACCTGCTGCCGGTACCGGGGCCGGCGCTGCTGCGCCTGCTCGGCGACAGCGAGGGCCTGCTCAGCGACCATGGCGAGCCGATCCAGGGCGAGCAAGGCGGCACCCTGGAAGCCGGCGAGGTGCGCATCTATCGCAGTCTGCCGGCGCGCCCGGTACTGACCGCCGCGCGCGCACGCACACCGGCCGAGATCGCCGCCGGCGAGGCGCGGGTGTGCATCGAGGCGGTGACGCCGTCGGTGGACGACGGACGCTTCCCGGTCAAACGCACGGTCGGCGACCGCGTGTGCGTGGAAGCCGATGCGTTCTGCGATGGCCACGACCGCATCGCCGTGGCGCTGCTGTGGCGTGCCGCCGATGCGCGTACCTGGTCCAGCACACCGATGCGCGCGCTCGGCAACGACCGCTGGCGCGGTGAGTTCCCCTTGCAGCGCCTTGGTCGCTACGAATTCCGCATCGAGGCCTGGCGCGACGTCTACGCCACCACCCACGCCGATTTGGAAAAGAAGCGCGCCGCCGGCACCCTGCTGCCGGTGGACGTGCAGGAAGCGCTGGCCCAGGTCGAGGCGGCGCGCGGGCGCAGCCGTGGCGCGCTGGCGACGCGGCTGAAGGCCATCGCCACCCGCATCGCCCGCACCGACGACCTGGCCGAGAAGGCGCAGTTGCTGCTCGAACCCGACACCGCCGAGGCGATGGCGCGCGCCGACGCCAAGCCGTTCCGCACCGAGTACCCGATGACCTTCCGGGTCGAGGCCGAACGCCGCGCCGCGCACTTCGCCAGCTGGTACGAGTTGTTCCCGCGCTCGCAGAGCGGCGATCTGCAGCGCCACGGCACCTTCGACGACGTGATCGCGCGGCTGCCGCACATTCAGGCGATGGGCTTCGACGTGCTGTACATGCCGCCGATCCATCCCATCGGCGAGAAGAACCGCAAGGGCCGCAACAACGCGGTGACCGCCGAGCCGGGCGAACCCGGCAGCCCGTATGCGATCGGATCGGCCGAAGGTGGGCATACCGAGGTGCATCCCGAGCTGGGCGGGCTCGACGGTTTTCGCCGCCTACGTGCCGCTGCGGCCGAGCACGGCCTGGAACTGGCCCTGGATTTCGCCATCCAGTGCGCGCCGGATCATCCGTGGCTGCGCGACCATCCGGACTGGTTCACCTGGCGCGCCGACGGCTCCATCCCGTACGCGGAGAACCCGCCGAAGAAATACCAGGACATCGTCAACGTCGACTTCTACGCCAGCGGCGCAGTGCCGGCGCTGTGGAACGCGCTGCGCGATGCGGTGCTGTTCTGGGTCAACGAGGGCGTCACCCTGTTCCGCGTCGACAACCCGCACACCAAGCCGTTCCCGTTCTGGGAATGGCTGATCGCCGAAGTACGCGGGCGCCATCCGCAGGTGGTGTTCCTGTCCGAGGCCTTCACCCGGCCCAAGCCGATGTACCGGCTGGCCAAGGTCGGCTTCTCGCAGTCCTACACCTATTTCACCTGGCGCCAGCACAAGGCCGAACTGCAGGCCTACATCGAGGAACTCAACAGCGGTGCGCCCAGCGAGTGCTTCCGCCCGCACTTCTTCGTCAACACGCCGGACATCAATCCGCTGTTCCTGCAGCACAGCGGGCGCAGCGGGCACCTGATCCGCGCCGCGCTGGCGACCACGCTGTCCGGGCTGTGGGGCATGTACCAGGGCTTCGAACTGTGCGAGGCCACGCCGCTGCCGGGCAAGGAGGAATACCTCGACTCGGAGAAGTACCAGTTGCGCGTGTGGCCCGAGCGCACGCCGGGCGACATCGTCGAGGAGATCACCCGCCTCAACCTGCTGCGCCGCCAGCACCCGGAACTGCAGTCGCACCTGGGCACGCGCTTCTACGTCGCGCACAACGACCAAGTGCTGTACTTCGGCAAGTTCCTCGATGAAGCGCACCTGGCGCGCGGGCGCAGCCTGGTGCTGGTGGCGGTGAGCCTGGATCCGCATGCGGCGCAGAACGCGCAGATCGAAGTGCCGCTGTGGGAACTGGGCCTGCCCGACCACGCCAGCGTCGCCGTGCGCGACGTGTGGGACGGCCACGACTTCACCTGGTACGGCAAGACCCAACACATCCGCCTCGATCCGTCGCGGCCGTTCTCCCTGTGGCGCATCCGCGCCGGAGTTCCTGCATGAATGTCGCCGCGCCGTCGTCCCCCCAACTCGAGCCGCGCGCCCCGGCCGGCGATGCGCGCTGGTACAAGGACGCGATCATCTACCAAGTGCACGTCAAGTCGTTCTTCGATTCCAACGACGACGGCATCGGCGACTTCCCCGGGCTGATCTCCAAGCTCGACTACATCGCCGACCTGGGCGTGGACACGATCTGGCTGCTGCCGTTCTACCCCAGCCCGCGCCGCGACGACGGCTACGACATCGCCGAGTACATGGCGGTGCACCCGGACTACGGCAGCATCGCCGACTTCCAGCGCTTCGTGGAGCAGGCGCACGCGCGCGGCATCCGCATCGTCACCGAGCTGGTGATCAACCACACTTCCGACCAGCATCCCTGGTTCCAGCGTGCGCGCATGGCCCCGGCCGCCTCGCCGGAGCGCGCGTTCTACGTGTGGTCGGACAGCGACCAGGACTACGCCGGCACCCGCATCATCTTCTGCGACACCGAGAAGTCCAACTGGACCTGGGACCCGGAAGCCGGCCAATACTTCTGGCACCGCTTCTACTCGCACCAGCCGGACCTGAACTTCGACAACCCGGCGGTCATGGAAGCCGTGCTGGAAGTGATGCGCTTCTGGCTGGACCTGGGCGTGGACGGCCTGCGCCTGGACGCGGTGCCGTACCTGATCGAGCGCGAGGGCACCTCCAATGAGAACCTGCCCGAGACCCACGCCATCCTGCGTCGCATCCGCGCCACGCTCGATGCCGAATACCCCGACCGCATGCTGCTGGCCGAGGCCAATATGTGGCCCGAAGACACCCAGCAGTACTTCGGCGAGAACGCCGACGAATGCCACATGGCGTTCCACTTCCCGCTGATGCCGCGCATGTACATGGCGATCGCGCGCGAGGACCGCTTCCCGATCACCGACATCATGCGCCAGACCCCGGAGATCCCGGAGAGCTGCCAGTGGGCGATCTTCCTGCGCAACCACGACGAGCTGACCCTGGAGATGGTCACCGACTCCGAGCGCGACTACCTGTGGCAGACCTATGCCGCCGACCGCCGCGCGCGCATCAACCTGGGTATCCGCCGGCGCCTGGCGCCGCTGCTGGAGCGCGACCGCCGCCGCATCGAACTGATGACCTCGCTGCTGCTGACCATGCCCGGCACGCCGGTGCTGTACTACGGCGACGAGATTGGCATGGGCGACAACATCCATCTCGGCGATCGCGACGGCGTGCGCACGCCGATGCAGTGGTCGATCGACCGCAACGGCGGTTTCTCGCGCGCCGATCCCGCCGCACTGGTGCTGCCGCCGATCATGGACCCGCTGTACGGCTTCCAGGCGGTTAACGTGGAGGCACAGCAGCGCGACCAGTATTCGCTGCTGACCTGGACCCGCCGCGTGCTGTCGGTGCGCAAGCGCTACCGCGCCTTCGGCCGCGGCGCGCTGCGCTTCCTGTATCCGGGCAATCGCCGCCTGCTCGCCTACCTGCGCTGCCACGAGGACGAGACCGTGCTGTGCGTGGCCAACCTCTCGCATACGCTGCAGGCGGTGGAACTGGACCTGTCCGAGTTCGAGGGCCGGGTGCCGGTGGACATCCTCGGCGGCGGCAGCTTCCCGCCGATCGGGCGCCTGACCTATCTGCTCACCGTGCCGGCGTTCGGCTTCTACGCCTTCCAACTGGTCGGCAACGCCACGCTGCCGGACTGGCACGTGCCGGCGCCGGTGCCGCTGCCGGATTACCAGACCCTGGTGCTGCGTAGCACGGTCGACAGCGCCGGCCTGCAACCGCACCTGCCGACGCTGGAGCGCGACATCCTGCCGGCGTGGCTGTCCACGCGGCGCTGGTTCGCGGCCAAGGACCGCGCGCTGCGCAGCGTGCGCATCGCACGGCGCACGCCGCTGTCCGGCGGCGACGGCCTGACCCTGCTGGAAATTGAGGCACAGCTGGACGACGGCGCGCACGAGCGCTACATCCTGCCGCTGGGCATCGTCTGGGAGCGCGAGCAGCCGAGCGTACTGGCCGAACAACTGGCGCTGGCGCGCGTGCGCCACGGCCGCGAGGTCGGCTACCTGACCGATGCGTTCGCACTGAAGCCCTTCACCTTGAGCATGCTCGCCGCATTGCGCGACAAGGCGGAGCTGCGCGTGGACGGCGAGGCCGGCACCGAAGCGACCGCGGAGCGCATCCGCTTCTGCCCGACACCGGCGCTGCAGCGCGTGGACATCCCCGCCGATCCGGAGATCCGATGGCTGTCGGCAGAGCAGAGCAACAGCTCGCTGATCGTCGGCGACGCGGCGGTGTTCAAGCTGCTGCGGCGCGTGTCGGCCGGCATCAATCCGGAGATCGAGATCGGCGAGCGCCTCACTGCGCTGGGCTATGCCAACGCCGCGCCGCTGCTGGGCCATGTCGCGCGCGTCGAGGCCGACGGCAGCGAGACCACGCTGGCGCTGCTGCAGGGCTTCGTGCGCAACCAGGGCGACGCCTGGCGCTGGACCCTTGATCACCTTGCACGCGGTGCCGAGGAATACGATGCCGCCCAGGACGATGCGGCGCGGCTGGAGAGCGTGGCCGGCTACGACGCCTTCGCCGCGCTGGTCGGCCGGCGCCTGGCCGAGCTGCACGCGGTGCTGGCGCAACCCACCGACGCGCCCGCCTTCGCGCCGCAGCCAGTGGACGCGGCCGCGGCGCAGCATGTGGTGGACGGCGTGGTGCACGAAGTGCAGGCCATGTGGGACACGCTCATCGCGCACCGCGGGGCCAACGACGACCCGGCCGAGCACGCCGCAGTGGACAGCCTGCTGGCCGAGCGCGCGCGCCTGGATGCCTGGCTGCAACAGGCACCGTCGCTGTTGTCCGGTGCGCTGCTGACCCGCGTGCATGGCGATTTCCACCTCGGCCAGATCCTGGTCGCGTTCGACGACGTGGTGCTGATCGACTTCGAGGGCGAGCCGGCCAAGTCGCTGGACGAACGCCGCGCCAAGGCCAGCCCGCTGCACGACGTGGCCGGCTTCCTGCGCTCGCTGGACTACGCCAGCGAAGTGTCCGCGCGCGGCGAGGAAGGCACCGCCGCACGCGTCGGCGCCGGCCTGGACACCGCGCAGGAGGCGTTCCTGGCCGCGTTCCGCAGCCGCGCCAGCGCCGCCTTCCTGGCCGCCTACCGCGCCGTGCTCGATGCTAGCCCGCATCCGTGGGTGGCGCCGGCCGCGTTCGAGGCCACCACCTTGCTGTTCCTGATCGAGAAGGCCTGCTACGAAATTCGCTACGAGGCCGCCAACCGCCCGGCATGGATCATGGTGCCCATACAGGGACTGTTGCGCATACTCGACCGCTTTCCCGCGCCGCAGGAGTCGATTCGATGAGTGATGCCGTCCACGTCTGGGACGACGCGACGCAACGCGCCTTTGCCACCGCCCGCCACGGCGACCCGTTCGCCGTGCTGGGCGCGCATCGTCTCGGCGAGGCGCGGGTGCTGCGCAGCTACCAGCCGGGCGCCGATGCGGTGCTGGCGGTGCTGGAGGACGGCAGCGAGGTGCCGCTGCAGCAGGGGCCGGAGGGCTTCTTCCATGCCGAACTGCCGAGCGAGGGCCGCTACCGCCTGCGCATCCGCTGGCCCGGCGGCGAGCAGGACACCGCCGACGCCTACGCGTTCGGCCCGCAGCTCAGCGACTTCGACCTGCACCTGATCGCCGAGGGCCATCACCTGCACCTGGCCGACGCGCTGGGCGCCAACGTGGTCGAGGTCGACGGCGAGCGCGGCACCCGTTTCGCGGTGTGGGCGCCCAACGCCTCGCGCGTGGCGGTGATCGGCGACTTCAACAGCTGGGATGCGCGCCGCCACCCGATGCGCCTGCGCCACCAGGCGGGCGTGTGGGAACTGTTCGTGCCCGGCGTCGGCCACGGCGCGCGCTACAAGTACGCGCTGCGCGGCCCGCGCGGCGAAGAACTGCCGGCCAAGGCCGACCCGGTCGCGCGCCAGGCCGAACTGGCGCCTGGCACCGCCTCCATCGTCGCCGACCCCACGCCGTTCCAGTGGCGCGACGACGCCTGGATGGCCACGCGCGCGCGCCGCCACGCCCCGCAGGCGCCGATCAGCGTGTACGAAGTGCACGCCGGCTCGTGGATGCACGCCGTCGATGGCAGCATGCTCGACTGGGACGCGCTGGCCGAGCGGCTGATTCCCTACGTGGCCGACATGGGCTTCACCCACATCGAACTGCTGCCGGTCACCGAGCATCCGTTCGGCGGTTCCTGGGGCTACCAGCCGCTGGGCCTGTTCGCGCCCACCGCGCGCTTCGGTAGCCCGGACGGCTTCGCCCGCTTCGTCGACCGCTGCCACCGCGAGGACATCGGCGTCATCGTCGACTGGGTGCCGGCGCATTTCCCCACCGACGCGCACGGCCTGGCCCACTTCGACGGCACCGCCCTATACGAACACGCCGACCCGCGCGAAGGCTTCCACCGCGACTGGAACACCCTCATTTACAACCACGGCCGTCGCGAAGTTTCCGGCTTCCTGATCGCCAGCGCGCTGGAGTTCCTGCAGCGCTACCACGTCGACGGCCTGCGCGTGGACGCGGTCGCCTCCATGCTCTACCGCGACTACAGCCGCAACGCCGGCGAGTGGGTGCCCAATATCCACGGTGGCCGCGAGAACTACGAGAGCATCGCCTTCCTGCGCCGGCTCAACCAGGTGGTGGCCGAGCAGGCGCCGGGCGCCATGACCATCGCCGAAGAATCCACCGCCTGGCCCGGCGTCACCGCCGACCTCGCCCACGGCGGCCTGGGCTTCGACTACAAGTGGAACATGGGCTGGATGCACGACAGCCTGCACTACATCGAGCTGGACCCGATCTACCGCCGCTACCACCACGGCGAAATGACCTTCAGCATGGTCTACGCGTATTCCGAGCGCTTCATGCTGCCCATCTCCCACGACGAAGTGGTGCACGGCAAGCGCTCCCTGCTTGGCCGCATGCCCGGCGACGACTGGCAGCGCTTCGCCAACCTGCGCGCCTACCTCGGCTACATGTACACCCACCCCGGGCGCAAACTGCTGTTCATGGGCTGCGAGATCGCCCAGCCCACCGAGTGGAACCACGACGCCGCGCTGCCCTGGCACCTGCTCGACCAGCCGAACCACCGCGGCATCCAGCGCCTGGTCCGCGACCTCAACCGCCTCTACGCCGAGCACCCCGCACTGCACGCCCGCGACGACGAACCGGAAGGTTTCGCCTGGGTCATCGGCGACGACGCCGGCAACAGCCTGTTCGCCTACCTGCGCAAGGCCCGCAGCGGCGACACCCCGCTGCTGGTGGTGGCCAACCTCACCCCGCAGGTGCACCACGGCTACCGCATCGGCGTGCCCCGCGCCGGCCGCTGGCGCGAACTGCTGAACTCCGACGCCGAGATCTACGGCGGCAGCAACACCGGCAACGGCGGCAGCGTGCGGGCCGAGAACGTCGGGGCGCATGGGCATCCGGCGTCGCTGGCGCTGACCGTGCCGCCGTTGGCGGTGTTGGTGCTGGGTTTGGAGGATTAGGGGTCGCAGTTGATGGTGTGCGGCAGGGCGTGGACGTGTGCGCGGCCATGGTGTCGCGGGCACGCGCTATCCTGGTGCCAGCTCGCACCGCTCGGCGGGGCAGGGGACGCATGGGAGGGCGCATGGATGACATCCTGAAGTCGCTGCGGGTGGACGTCGACAACCAGGAAAGCGACGACGGCTACTTTTCGCTGGGCTTCCTGATCGAACAAGAGCGTGCCGGCCTGCCGTACAACATCGGGCTCTGCCGGGACGAGATCGAGGATCCCGGGTGCCTCTACATCGAGGCGGACGACCAGATCCATGGATTCGCGACCAGGCGGGCGAGATACGCGTTCAACGGGAACGTACTCGCCATCGAACTGCTGGATGACCACGTGTTCCACTGGACCGGCAGTAAAGTCGTGAAGATCATTGTGCCGGAGGGGCAGGCGCAGCAGGTCGCTGCTTGCGTCGCGAGCATGTTCTCTGGCATTGGGGGCGAGTAGCGGCGCTCGCTGTTTGTGGCTGGCGGAAGGTTGCGGCCCCTGCTGATGGGTGGCAGCACGGCCCGCTACCGTTTTCACGCGTAGGGGTAAGCTGCGTGGGAGCCCCGACGCTCCCGTCCCGGGAAGACAGCGCGCCACGTCGAACTGTAAACTCACGCTGCTTCGGCGCCTCCCCAGCGAGTACGCCAGAGGCGCCAAGCCGGCGGCCGACGCATCGCCCGCCCGCTCCGGACGCATCCGGGCCTATAGCTCAACGGTTAGAGCAGAGGACTCATAATCCTTTGGTTCCAGGTTCGAATCCTGGTGGGCCCACCATCAGCATGCAAAGGCAATTGCATGCTGTCTGCTTTTCAAGATGAGCGGACGTTGGAAGTGAGCCCGACCCCATTCTTGTAGTGTTATTGAGGCCGTCGTCTTAGAAGCGCGCGATGTACATGGTTGCCTCGAAATGGCAATGCGAAGCTATAGCGCCGGGTAGATCGAATAGGCGTGGTTTTGCACGGAAGTCGAAGAGACGATAAAGGCGATATTTGTCAGCATCGACTTCCGAGCGCGCCAGTTCGTTGCGGCTGACATGGAATGGAGTCAGGATGCCGAACGCGGTGGTCTTTACCTCGATGAGTCGTTCTCGGCCATCGGTCTCGTAGGAGAGTACGTCGTAGCCTAGGCCATCGCCTTGAGAAGCGGCTATGTGCTCGACCCGATTGGCCAGGCGTTTTTGGCCGGCTGCATGAAGGCGTCGGGTTTCCAACTCTATTACGAATAATTCGCCGGCCCGCCCCAGCGATTGATTCCGCGCTTCTTGTGCCAGGTAGTCGCGTTGGACAGGCGAGAATCGGGGCAGGTAGATAGGTGGTGTCTCTCTTACCCGCGCCGCTGTCGGTGCAGGAACCCATATGGCTTCCGTATCCTCTGGGGCAATCATTACGGCAGGTCGCAGCACGGCGGATTGAGCAGCGGCCTGTAGTGCATCGTTCGACTGCGCTTGACTTCCCACCACGTCGAACAACAGGGTCTGGTAATTGCCACGCGGCTTGTAGCCATCAATGTACGGGTAGCCGAGTGCGAGAAGGACTGCGCTGATGTTGCAGTGTTTGAACTCGATGGCGGCCCTGTTGCGCCCGTCGAGCCGCTCGGCCAGCGCACGTGCATGGACGGTCTTGCTATACCGCTGGCCGTTCAGTTCGAGCGTGAGCATGTGCAAGTAGTCGGCGACGCAGGCCTCCACTTCTTCATGCGACCAGTCTGTGCCTCGTGCCATATAGCTCCTCTCGCGTGTCACCAGGTTAACTAGCAGAAGTGTGGGGGGCTAGTCCTGGCAGCGATAGCTTTGTGGGGCGATGTGATGCGGGCAGTAGCGATTGCTAGTGGTCTACCAGCAGCATGCAACGGCGACTGCATGTTGTCCGCTCTTGAAAATAGCGCATGTTAGGAGAGAACCCGGCCCGTTCTCGACAGGAGCGGCTGCCTGGCTGAGGCGCTTGTCGCCGTGTTGATCCGTCATTTGACCCTCAAACGTCTTTGTAGTAACGTAACTACATTCAGCGGATCTAGGAGGTGCCCTATGACCGTCACAACGCTATCAAGTCGGGAACTGAATCAGGACGTGACGCGGGCAAAGAAGGCCACCAAGAGCGGCCCGGTGTTCATCACTGACCGCGGCAAGCCTGCGCACGTACTGTTGAGCTTCGAGGACTACCAACGGCTGACCAGGCAGCGGCGCAACATCGCCGATGCGCTGGCGATGCCGGGCATTGCAGACGTCGAGTTTGAGCCGCCGCGCGTGACGATTGGAGCCCGGCCGGCTGATCTTTCGTGATGTACGTGCTCGACACCAACGTGCTGTCGGAGTTGCGCAAGGTGCGGCTCGGCAAAGCGGATGCGAATGTGGCGGCGTGGGCGGAAAGCGTCGATGCCGCCGATCTCTTCATCTCGGCCATCACCGTCATGGAGCTGGAGCTGGGCGTTCTGTCGATCGAACGCAAGGACGCCACCCAGGGTGCCATGCTGCGCGCGTGGCTGGAGCAACACGTATTGCCAGAATTCTCCGGACGCACATTGCCGATCGATACCACTGTGGCGCAACGCTGCGCCCGGCTGCATGTGCCCGACAAGCGCGGCGAGCGCGACGCGCTCATCGCGGCGACGGCGCTTGTGCATGGCATGGCGGTAGTTACGCGCAATGTCTCTGATTTTGAACCCACAGGAGTTCCCATCGTCAATGCGTGGGAGCCGTTGTGATGATTGCCTAACGGCTATAAGCGACGGCAATTGAATGTTGTCTGCTCTTGAAAAGAAGAGAGTGCTAGAAGTGAGCCTGACCTCGTTCTCGAGCTTGGTGGAGCTGAGTTTTCAGTGTGTGCGTGCTCGCATGGAAGCGCGGGTGTCTGAAGCTGCGTAATCCGAGTATGCTTCACCCAACTTGGGGGAGTGGGCTTTTTTTATGTTTAAAGTATTTGTGAGCTACGCGCGAGAAGACGAAGCAACAGCACTAGAGATTTTCGATTGGCTTGGATCCATCGGCGTTGAGCCTTGGATGGATCAAAGGCGCATACTTCCGGGGCAAAACTGGGAGGCGGAGATTGAGAAGGCATTTAACGATGCTAACGTCATTCTTCTCTTGCTGAGTCCCAGGAGTGTTTCAAAAAGAGGTTTCGTCCAGCGAGAGGCAAATGAGGCTTTACAGAAGTTGGTTTATAAACTGCCGACCGATGTCTATGCAATTCCGATCCTCCTGGAGGCGTGCGAGGTTCCGTCGCACATCTCTGCACGGTTGCAGCATATTGCATGGGACACTCCATTCGCAAAGAGCAGTATTTCAGCATCTCTTGCTTTAGCAGCTGAGCAACAATCGATCAAGGTAGAGGAAGGGTCTGAATTCGGAATATTTCGCGTGCTTCCTCGCGCTACTTCTGAGAAATGGGAGGCTTTGCCGGGGCACGACATCGCAATCGCCTACCCCAGATTTACGTCGCAGTCGGCTATTCCACTTGCTGAGGAGCTAAGCCGGTTCTTCGAGGGGCGTGCGGCTAAGGTGACAGTGGACGCGAGGCAAAAGACATGGGAGCAGAGCCCTGAGTTGTTTGAGGGGAACTATCGCGATGCCGCGTCGAACGGGCGCTGGGACGACTACCAGATTGCCTATGCTTCAGATCGCGTTCTTAGTGTCGTTTATAACGTTGGTTGGTATGGAGCGGGTGCCGCTCACCCTAATTCTCACTTTGAGACTTACAATTTCGTTCTGGATCCATTTTTGGTGCAATTTGAGCTTGGCGATCTGTTTGTTGAGCTGGAACCCGCTTTGGAGGTAATAAGTGCGGTATGCATAACAGAACTGCGAAAAGAGTATTGGCTCAGGTTTGGGCGGGACCCGAGTCCTGAAAACATCGAATGGCTCCAACGGGGTGCTGGTGCCTCCTCAGAGAATTTCGGGTCGTTTAGCATGTCTGAATATGGGCTAACTTTTCTTTTCCCACCATATCAGGTGGCCCCATACGTATGTGGCACCTGGTCAGTTCTGGTCTCCTTCTACGATCTAAGGCCGTTCCTGCGTTCGGATGGTCCCTACGCGCTAATACGCCGCCCGTCCAGCGATTGACAGGTGCACACCTCTCCGGTTCTTTAATGGCACTGTGACATAGAAGCCCCCGGCGGAAGCTGGGGCTTTTTTGTTTCCGCCGTCTGACCGGGATACCCGGTCGTGGTCCGCTTTCAAAGCCCGGGGGACACCGGCTCTTTCGATTTGAGTCCAGCATGCAACTGCCCCCCTCACAACTTGCGCAGGTGGTGTGCTGCAATGCCGCGACCGCAGCTCGTTGGATCCGCTGCTGGCCGAAGACTGGGGTGTATACGAAACTGACCCGGTGAAGCACCTGGCAGCGAGTTCGGCATTGCTGATATTACCGCGCGTGTCGGGTACAGCTCGCTATTGGGTCCAGGTTGACTCTATCTGCACCAGGGGTATCTCAAGCATGTGTCTACAAGCATCACGCTTTAAGCGTTGACAACCTCTCTGTGATATAGCAATTATCTATTCGTTGCGGCAAATTCCGCAGCCGGGATTGGTCTCCCGAAATCAAATGGCGCACCAGCGCCCTTCGTCGATATCAGGCGCTTTTTTGTTGCCTCGACATCGCGTCGGGCCTGCTCGCTCTTCAATGGCGGGCGGTGCGTGGGGGCCTTCGGGCCCGCCGGGTTGCCTTTTGACCGGTAGACCAACCCGCACCGTCCGCCACCCCGATTGGTCTCGCGATGGCGGACTCCTACTCAAAAGGAGAACGTCATGCCCCGTAACCCTTCCGTTCGCTCGAAGACCGCATCCACTCGCCGCGCCGCCAAGGCACCACCCTGCTGGCTCAAGCTCGAATCCCCCGACCCCTTGGATGCGATTGCCGCCGAACCGCTGCCTGGCGCGTCGGCGCCGCCGTTGTGTTCCGATGCTGACAAGGACCCAGTGCCCAGGCGCTCGGTCCCGCGCCGGCCCACGCAATGCACTATCGGCTATCGCTACTACGATGTGGACCGCAATGGCATGCGGGTCGGGCGGCAGGTGCCCAGCCTGCGCTTGCATGGCCTGTGGCTGGAAGGCCTGGGCTTCGCGGTGGGCGGCAAGGTGCGCATCACGATGGCCAATGGCGCCCTGCTGATCACGGCTGTGCCGGTGGCGCCGCCGCCTGCGGCGAAGGCGCGACGCAGGTCCAGGGTGGCACCGTAGCCGCTCGGTTCTGGCAGTGGCATTGCTGGGGTGGCCGGCTCTTGCCGAATCGCTCGAGGGGCGGCGGCGCGGTGCTGGCCGCGTCGTCACTACACGCCGTCCCCTTTGACGGAGTAGCCTCCTCGTACGGCGTACATCGCCGTCCCCTGCGGGCAATGCGGATGTTATGTGGCGATTGGCTGCCCTAATCACCGCAGAAGGTGCCCGCGATTGTGCCTCGGCGAATTGGGCAATCGGCACCGCTTCATGCGGTGCGAAAAAGCCGTATTCACCAGCGCTAGGACTAGCCGGCAGCGAACGGCTCTACCTGGATATCAGCTATGTGAGCTTTATTCGTTTTGCGGGTATCTTGCGATTAGCGGGATAACGGGTATTACTGCAATGTCGACACGCCACGTTCTGGTCACCGCAACGCAACTAGGCGCGACGCTGCAGGCCGCACGCAAGGCCAAGGGGCTGACTCAGGCTGCACTGGCCGGCCGTCTCGGCCTGAGCCAGTCGCGGGTTTCTCATCTGGAGTTGAATGCTCATGCGTTGAGCGTCGAACAACTCCTGGCCTGGTGCGCGGCGCTGGGGTTGGAGTTGACCATCGGCACCCGCGACGACTCCACCGCCGCCGCCAAGCAAGTGGAGTGGTGAGATGGGGCGTCGATCGCACAGTCGCAGCCTCTCCATCTGGACCAATGGCGTTCGCGTGGCGCGATGTACGCTGCCTGCGCGCGGGGAGATGGAACTGCACTACGACGCGGACTGGGAGCGCTGCTCACAGGCGGCAGGGGTAAGCCGGTAGTTGGACCAAGCGACATTTGTGGATGGTGACGGCCGTGGGAAAGCGCACTCAGTCGCGCTCGAAGCGCTGCAGTTCGTCCAGTTGCGCCAGCGCCTTGCGCAGGCTGCCGCCGCTCAAGGAATCGTCCATCTTCCGGCCGAACTCGGCGCGGTGCGGGCGGCGTGCCCAGCGGTGGAACCACCAGGTGCCGAGCAGGCCGGCGATGCCGATGCCGTAGCCGCTCCATACCAGCGCGGGGGCCTTGGCCAGCAGATCGACATCGCCCAGGCCAGCCAAGGTCTGCAAGACCGCGATCCACAGGAGCCACCACGGTAGACCGGCGACCATGCCGCTGCGGATGTACAGCGTGCGTGCGCGCAGCAATTGCTTCTGGATGCCGACGACCGGCTGCGCATAGTCGATGTTGCCGAGTTGCCCCAGCACCACGCCGGCCGCGACGATCGTCAGCACGCCATACGCCTGCACCAGCACGCCGGCGACGATGGGCGCGGTATGTGCTGGCTGGCTCATCCACAGCAGCGACGCGAGCAGGACGAACGCAATGCCGAACAGGATCTGCAGCACCTGGCCCCAGTAGAGCGGGCGCAGGCTGCCGCGCGTCCTGTCCAGTTTGCGCTCGCGCAATGCGTGCAGCTTCAACGTGTTGTCCAGTTGCAGCCGGCGGTCCAGCGATTGCCAGGCCGATTTGAAGTCGTCGAGTTCCATCATGGTCTCCATGGCGTGGTCTAGCGAAATTCGTCGCGGATGCGCTGTTTCAGGCGTCCGATCTTGGTGGAGACATTGCTTTCGGTGATGCCGAGGATCTGGGCGATCTCGCGTTGCGGGCGGTCTTCGAGGTAGAGCAGCAACAGTGCGCGGTCCAGCGGCGGCTGGCGGGCGATGACGTCCTGCAGCAGGCGAAGCCGCTGTTCGTTCTCCGGGTCCGCGGCGTTGCCGTCGGCCAGGTCGTGCAGGGTTTCGTCCAGCGGCATCGCGTCGTGCCGCTGCCGTAGTTCGCGGTTGCGCAGGTGGCTGATCGCCACGTTCAGCGCGATCCGGTACATCCAGGTGCTGACGCTGCGCGCGGGGTCGTACGTCGGCCAGGCGTGCCAGAGCTGTGCCGCGATTTCCTGGGCCAGATCGGCGCGGTCCTCGGCACCGCGCGCATAGCTGCCGGCGACCTTGAACACGATGCCGGAATGGCGCTGCAGCAGCGCGCTGAAGGCATCTCGGGCGTCGTTCGCGGTCATGGCGGTTGCGATGGTATCCATTGGTTCACCGGCGCGGCCTTCGCGCCCCTCGACACCATGATTCGCGCCAGCGCACGGAATCTCACACCGCGCCAGCAAGAATCTTCAACTGGTCATCGCGCGGAAGGACGTTGCTGGATCAAGCCGCGCGGCAGCGCGGCGTCGGCTTGAATGCAGCGTCAGGCTGTTTGTCGGCAAGTGGCAATGCCAAAGCTGACGGTGCTGCAGCGCGTTGCGCTGCCCTTGTCGTCGCGACACGTCGTGTTGCCGAAGAAGTCCGGCGCGCTGCGAACCACGTTGCCCTAGTCGCTACGGGTCGTGGTATTGCCGTAGGAGTCCGTGCTGCTGCGCGTCACGCTTCCGTCGTCGCCGCGGCAGGTCTTGTTGCCGTAGGAGTCCGTGGAGCAGCGAATCGTGTTGCCCCGGTCGTCACGGGTGGTGGTATTGCCGTAGGAGTCCGTGCTGCTACGCATCACGCTTCCGTCGTCGCCCCGGCAGGTCTTGTTGCCGTACGAGTCCGAGGAGCAGCGAATCACGTTGCCCTGGTCGTCACGGGTTGTGGTATTGCCGTAGGAGTCTTTGCTGGTGCGCGTCACGCTTCCGTCGTCGCCGCGACACGTGGTGTTGCCGTACGAGTCCGTCGAGCAGCGTGTTGTGTCGGCAAGTGCGCTCGACGTCGCCAGCAGTCCAGCCAAAATTGCGAGTGTGGCCATTTTCATTTGAAACCCCCTGTGTGTGTGGAGCGATCCTGCGCTTGCCAGTGTAGCCGTTGATCGTCGGTCAGGCAGGGCGCTCTATCCCCCTCGATCGCTCCTCGTCGCGGGACGATTCAGCATCATCCTTCTTCGTATCGACGTCACGCGATCGATGCTGGATCGCGTGTCGATCCGCAGGCGAACTGTTGCGCAGCAGCATGCAACTCTGCGACAGGCGTGTTACTTCTAGCACGGTTGGATCGATCCAAAGCCGTTGATGCAGCGCATCCTTGGGGGGACGGCGGGTAGGGATCGTGTGCGACGCGTTTGCTGAGGCCTGCTCTTCTGCCCGCATGCAGCTGCGGTCGTGAAACGGTGCCGGATGCCGACTTGAGCTGCGATTCATCGGGTCGATCCGGTCCACGTTGCGTGCCTTCACTGTGCGCCGTTGCCACCGGAAGTGCTTGACGCCACACGTCGCGGCACAACCGACCGAGAGAGTTTGGGGAGTCTGTCATGCCAATCCGCTCGTGCTTTGCGCACCCGCTTGAGTCTTCGCGCCGGTGGTGGGCGTCCGTCGCGGTGTCGGCGCTGTTGTGCGCGGGCAGCGGCGCGGCATGTGCGGCCGATCCCGGCTTCGCGTCTTCGTTCGAGCGCGGCGAACATGTGCCTGCGTCGTCCACGCAGTCCAACAGCACAGGTCTCCAGGTCGCCATCGGCAACGGCCCCGAGCAGCCCTACGCGGCCAAGGCCGGCATGGGCTACACCGGGCTGCATTCGCTGCACTATCGCGCCAATGCGCCCGGTCGTGCACAACTGTTCGCGGTCGATCTGCCGGTGGAGCCGGACACGGTGCTGTCGTGGATGGTGCTGCCGGAGATCGTCGATGGCGAGACGGTGGCGTCGACCGGCGTGGCGGTGGATCTGCTGTTCGACGATGGGCGCCGCCTGTCCGAGTTGGGCGCGGAAGACCAGCACGGAGCGCCGGTCAGTGCAGCAGGGCAGGCGGCGTCGAAGACGCTGTATCCGCAGCAGTGGGCGTTCAAGCAGGTGCGGCTGGGTGAGGTGGCGGCCTTGCGCGGCAGGCGCATCCGTGCGATCGAGCTGCAGGTGCAGCCCGGCGCCGGCAAGGTGGCGTCGGGCTGGATCGACGATGTCGCGGTGAGCCGTGAAGCGGCGCTGCAGGCGGCGCGGCGGCCCAGCGACGAGGTGGTGACTACGCGCGGCACGCAGTCCAATGGCACGTTTTCGCGCGGCAACAACATCCCGGCCACGGCCATGCCGCATGGCTTCAAATTCTGGGTGCCGGCGACCGATGCGGGGACGCTGAGCTGGCTGTACCGCTGGAACGAGCAGAACGGCGACGACAACCGGCCGCGGTTGCAGGCGCTGTCGATCAGCCATGAACCCAGCCCGTGGATGGGCGATCGCCAGACCTTCCAGGTGATGCCCTCGTCCACGCGCGGGGTGCCGGAGGCGGACCGCGCGAAGCGCGCGTTGTCCTTCAGCCACGACCACGAGGAGGCGCGCCCGCATCTGTACCGGGTGGACTTCGACAACGGTATCCGCGCGGAGCTGACGCCGAGCGAGCGGGCCGCGGTCTTCCGCTTCCGCTTTCCCGAGGGTGGCGATGCCAACCTGCTGTTCGACAACGTCGACGCGCGTGGCGGGCTGACCCTGGACGCGGCGACGCAGACGCTGCGTGGCTATTCCGACACGCGCAGCGGCCTGTCCAACGGTGCCACGCGCCTGTTCGTGTATGCGCGCTTCGACCGTCCTTGGGCTTCAAGCGGCAAGATCGCCACCGGCCGTCCGACCGGCTACGTCAAGTTCGCGCCGGGCGCGGACCGCACGGTGGTGATGCGCATTGCCACCTCGCTGATCTCGGTGGAGCAGGCGCAGCGCAATCTGCAGCAGGAGATCGGCGACGCCGGGTTCGAGGTGGTGCAGTCGCGTGCGCAGGACGCGTGGGACGCGGTGCTGGGGCGGGTACGGGTGCAAGGCGCCAGCCACGACCAGCGGGTCACGGTGTACTCCAATTTGTACCGGCTGTTCCTGTATCCCAACATCGCCCACGAGAACCTCGGCGACGCGGCGCATCCGGATTGGCGTCATGCCGACCAGAACAGTTGGTCCAAGGACAACACCGGCGGAGATGCCGAGCGCACCGCGGCGCCGATCGTGCCGGGCAAGGTCTACGTCAACAACGGCTTCTGGGACACCTTCCGCACCAGTTGGCCGGCGTATGCGTTGTTCGCGCCGGAGCAGGCCGGGGCGATGATCGATGGTTTCCTGCAGCAGTACCGCGACGGCGGCTGGGTGGCGCGCTGGTCCTCGCCGGGCTATGCGGACCTGATGGTCGGCACCAGTTCCGATGTGGCCTTTGCCGATGCCTGGCTGAAGGGCGTGCGTGGGTTCGATCCGCACGAGGCCTATGCGGCGGCGCTGCGCAACGCGACGGTGGTGCCGCCGGTGTCGAACGTCGGCCGCAAGGGCCTGGCCCGCTCGATGTACCGCGGCTACGCGGCCAACGACGTGCACGAAGGGCTGTCGTGGACGCTGGAGGGTGCGCTCAATGATTTCGGCCTGGCGCAGATGGCGCAGGCGTTGGCGGAACAAGAACAGGAGCCGCAGCAGGCACAGCGTTACCGCGAGGAAGCCGAGTACTTCCGGGCGCGTGCCACCGATTATGTGTATCTGTTCGACCCGGTCACGCGCTTCTTCCGCGGGCGCACGCCGGCCGGCCAGTGGAGCATGCCTGCGTCGACCTTCGATCCGCGCGTATGGGGCGGCGACTACACCGAGGCCAATGCCTGGACCTTCGCCTTCACCACGCCGCACGACGCGGCCGGCCTGGCCGGGTTGCTGGGCGGCGAGGACGCCATGGCGGCCCGCCTGGACGAACTCTTCGCCACGCCGGAGACCGCAGACAGGCGCTTCGCCGGCAGCTACCGCGGCGTCATCCACGAGATGACCGAGGCGCGCGACGTGCGCATGGGCATGTACGCGCACAGCAACCAGCCCTCGCATCATCTGCCGTGGATGTACGTGGCCGCGGGGCAGCCGTGGAAGACCCAGCGCCTCACCCGCGAGGTGCTGCGCCGCCTGTACTTGGGCAGCGAGATCGGCCAGGGCTATCCGGGCGACGAGGACAACGGCGAGATGTCGGCATGGTACCTGTTCGCGATGCTCGGTCTGTATCCGTTGCGGATGGGCGCGCCGGAGTACGTGATCGGCTCGCCGGCGTTCCCGCGCGCCGAGGTCGAGCTCGGCAACGGCCGCAAGCTGGTGGTGATCGCGCGCAACAACAGTGCGCGCAACGTGTACGTGCAGTCCCTCACGCTCAACGGCAAGCCGTGGAACACCGCCTGGCTGCGCCACCAGGACATCGCCGACGGCGCCACGCTGGAGTTCGTGATGGGGGCGACGCCGTCGCGCTGGGGCAGCGGCGCGGACGCATTGCCGCCGTCGCTGACGCCGCCGGGCAGCGCGCCGCGTGGGCTGGAGGATGTGGCGTCGCAGGCCGTGGCGGTGTCGCTGGAAGGACAGCCCAAGGCCGCGGCCCTGATCGACGACGATGCGACCACGGCGCTGCCGCTGCCGGCCGGTGCCAGCGTCGACTTGCGTTTCGCAGCGCCGCAGCGCGCCACGCACTACACGCTGACCAGCGGCGATGCCGCGGTGTCCGGCCTGGCATGGACGCTGGAAGGCCGCAACGGAGACGGCGCTTGGACCACGCTGGACCAGCGACGCGCGCAGACATTCGCCTGGGCGCGGCAATTGCGGCCGTTCCGCATCGCCAAGCCCGGCGTGTACAGCGCCTACCGCCTGCGCCTGGATGCGGGCAAGGACGTGGCGCTGGCCGAGATCGAATTGCTGCAGCCGGTGACGCGGCAGGCCATGCCGTGACCGCGTGCGAACGCGGTGAGCGCGGCCTGCCTGACGCGCCTGGCGGACGTAGTACGCCGTACTAGGCCTGTTGCGCGGCAGCATGCGCTGCTGCATGGGCTGTGATACTTAGTTTTCCACTGTATTAGAACGATCCAATCGCATCTGCGCAGAAGGGGGAGGGAGACGTAGGGAAGCCGGCTTGCCGCAAGGGCGCCGGAGAGTTTTCGTGTCACACCGCGCGGGGTTCTCGCCCGATCCTTGGATCGATAGAAACCCGCCGCAGCCGATCAATCTTTGGGAGAGGATGATTGAAATGAACTGCATGCCATCCGCACGCAACCGCAGCACGCTGTCTGCCGGCATCGCCATCGCCTTGTTCGCGACGGCCGCCTCCACCACCGCCTTCGCCCAGCAGGCCGACGGCACGCCGGCCCCCACGGGGCAGGCCGAGGTCAAGGCCACCGACCTGGACGCGGTGACGGTCACCGGCTACCGCTACGCGATCGAGAAGAGCCTGGAGCAGAAGCGCAACGCCAACGCCGTGGTCGATGTGATCACGGCGGAGGACGTCGGCAAGTTCCCCGACAAGAACGTGGCCGATGCGCTGCAGCGCGTGCCCGGCGTGGTCATCACCCGCGACGGCGGCGAAGGCAAGAACGTCAGCGTGCGCGGCCTGTCCTCGGAGCTGGTGCTGACCGAGTTGAACGGCAACTACATCGCCACCGCCGAGTCCAACGGCGACCCGACGCGCTCGTTCAACTACACGCTGCTGCCATCGAACCTGCTCGGCAGCGCCGAGCTGTACAAGACACCGGAAGCGCGCATCGACGAAGGCGGCATCGGCGGCACGGTGATTCTGCAGACGCGGCGCCCGCTGGAGCTGGAGCCCAATTCCGGTTTCCTGTCTGCCGAGGGCGTGTGGTCGGACAGCAGCAAGAAGACAGATGGCCAGTTCTCCGGCTCGTACTCGTGGCACGACCAGGACAACCGCTTCGGCGTGTTCGTCGGCTACACGCAGCAGAAGCGCACCGCGCGCACGCTCAACGCCAGTACCGAGAATTGGCAGTGGTACGGCGCTAACGAGGTCGGCCCGGCGGTCGACGTCAACGGCAGACCGTCCGACTTCAAAGGCGACTGGTGGGGCGGCACCGGCTTCTGGGACCAGAACGGCAAGTACTACACCCGCTTCATGATGCCGACCGCGGTCAGCCTGGACGTCAAGCAGGAGGAACGCGAGCGCAAGGGCGGCCAGCTGACCTTCCAGTTCAAGCCCACCGACGACCTGACCCTGACCGCGAACTACTTCCGCTTCGATCTATCGCAGAACTCGCAGACCAACACGGTCAAGATCCCCGAGTGGAACATCGCCCGCTACTACGGCGACGGCAACTGGCGCGGCGGCCGCCTGCTCGACGGGCTGCAGTTCGATCCCAGCGGCACCATCGTCACCGGCGCCAATTACAGCCTGCATCCGGGCAAGGCCTACTACTGTAGCGAAGCGCAGGCCGCCGCGGCCGGCCTGCCGCCGGGCGGCTGGGGCTCGGACGACTGCACGGTGCCGACGCCGCAGATCACCGGCAGCTACAACATCGAGAAGTCGCTGTCGCAAACGGTGGACCTGGGCGGCGAGTGGCGCGGCGAGAAGGTGGACGTGTCGTTCAAGGCCGGCCGCACCTGGGCCAAGGGCGGCCCGGAGCTGCAGTTCTCGCTGCCGATCAAGCCGCGCCGGCAGAACGCCGACGGCAGTTGGACCAACGGCAACTTCGCCAGCGCCTGGGACCTGACCGGCACGCCGACCATGACCTTCTCGCCGGAGCTGATGCAGAACCTGCGCGACGGCATCCTGCAGGTCGACCTGGGTTCGACCGGTTCGTCCTGGACCCGCAACACCAACCAGCAGCAGTACGCGCAGATCGATACCACCTGGCACATGGACGGCGAGTTCTTCGACTCGCTGCAGTTCGGCCTCAAGCGCCGCGACGGCGGCATCCACCGCAACACCGGCAACAACTACTGGGTGTGCCCGGGTGCCGACCCGAGCGACTACAACAACCGCTACTGGAACGGGCGCTGCAACGCGCTGGCCACGCAGTTCTCGCCGGACCTGCTGTTCCCGCTGGACAACCTGGCCGGCGGGGTAAAGTCCAGCGCGTTCCCGGCGATCAACTTCCCCGGCTACATCGGCTACTTGAACCAGACCTACGGCGCGATGCAGACCCGTAACGAAGACAACTTCGTCTACAACGTCGACGAGAAGATCTATTCGACCTACCTGCAGCTCAACTTCCACACCGAGCGCCTGCGCGGCAACGTCGGCGTGCGGGTGGCGCGCACCGGGCAGCATGCCGATTCCACCGACAAGGTGACCGCCTACAACGATTATTTTTTCGATGGTGCCGACGGCAATCCGCTGGCCTGTCAGCAGGGCGCGGCCATGCCCGCGGGCGCGCCAGCCGATACCTACTGCGGCACCGAAGGCTATTGGCGGCTTTCCGACACCGAGCAGCGCACCGAGTCGTTCGTGGTCAGTGCGCTGGACCGCAAGTACACCGACGTGCTGCCCAGCTTCAACCTGGCCTACGACCTGACCGAGAACCTGCTGCTGCGTGCGGCGGCGTCGAAGGTGATCGCGCGGCCAAGCTACAACGCCATCGCCGCGCCCGGCAGCCTGGAGTACTACAGCCCGGAATACGTGGCCGACCGACGCCTGACCGGCGGCGCCAGCGAGCAGGGCTGGTACGGCTCGGGCAGCAACAAGAAGCTGGAACCGTACAAGGCCAACCAGTTCGACCTCGGGCTGGAGTGGTACTTCCAGCCGGGCTCGGTGGCGGGCGTGGGGCTGTTCCGCAAGAACGTGGAGAACTTCTCGGTCGATGTGATCAGCGACGTCAACATGCTGATCAACGGCCAGACGGTCACGGTGCAGAACTACAGCACCAAGGCCGGCGGCCAGGACGCGGTGTCGCAGGGCGTGGAGCTGTACGCGCAGCACACGCTGCCCTCCGGCCTCGGCGTGCAGTTCAACTACACCTACAACGATGCCAGCAAGGCCGCGGTGCGGCTGGAGGACGGCACCGAGGTCGGCAAGACGTCGATGCCGGGCAGCGCCAAGAACCAGACCAACCTCACTGTGTTCTACGAGACCGACCGCCTGCTGCTGCGCGCCTCGTACAACCGTCGCGGCGAACTGGTGCAGGGCCTGGTCAACGGCTTGAACGTGTACGAGGAGCCGTACTATCAGATCGATCTGAATGCGGCGTACAACATCACCCCGGCGCTCAGCCTCACCGCGTCGGTGCTCAACCTGACCAAGCAGGAGTCGCGCCAGCACCTGGGCGACGACACCCGGGCGCGCTTCTACACCGGCGGTTACGCCGGGCGGCTGGCGTACCTGGGGCTGACCTACAAGTTCTAGGCTGCAGCCTGTCGTGCCCATGTCCGCCGCGCGGCGGTCGGCATGGGCGCGACGGTCCGGCGACGGCCGGGCCGCCGTTTTCGCCGTCCACGACCGCGCCGTCGCGCTTGCCGCGGTCGTCCACTACAGGATCCATCGCATGACGTCTTCCCCGCTGCCCTCCCTGCTGCGCACGTTGGCCCTGTCCTTGCTGCTGGTGACGCCGGCACTGGCCGCCGCGCCGCGGCTCAGTGCCGAGGTCAACACCTTCATCGGCAGCAAGGACGACGGCAACACCTTCCCCGGTGCCTCGGCGCCGTTCGGGATGATCCAGGTCAGCCCGATCGGCGCGCACTACGCCGGCTGGCGCTACGACGATCCGCAGATCCGCGGCTTCGGCCATTCCTTCCTGTCCGGCGCCGGCTGCTGGGAGCAGGGCGGGCAGGTCTCGGTGCTGCCGGTGACCGGGCGCATCGGCCCCGGCGGCGCGTTCGATACGGGCGACCCGAAGGCGTTCGACCACACCCGCTATGGCGCGCGCTACCAGCACGACGGCGAGCGCGGTCAGGCCGGCTACTACAAGGTGCGGCTGACCGATTATGGCGGCATCGACGCCGAAGCGACCGCACTGACCCGCGCTGCGGCCGAGCGCTACACCTTTTCCACCTCGGGCGAGGGCCACGTGCTGGTCAACATCGGCCAGGCCAACGCCCGCCACACGGTCACCGGCAGCACCCTGAACGTGGTCGGCGACCGCGTCGTGGAAGGCAAGCTGGTGACGCAGAGCTTCTGCGGCGGGCACCAGTACACCACCTGGTTCCGCCTGGAGTTCGATCGCCCATTCAAGGCCTTCGGCACCTGGGGCGAGGCCGGCGGCGTGCCGGGCTCGCGGCATGGCATGGAGGGCGAGGGCAAGCCCAGCGGCGCGTGGCTCACCTTCGACCTGAGTAAGGGCCGCGCGGTCACCGCCATCTCGGCGATCTCGCACGTGGACGCCGAGGGCGCGCGCAACAACCTACGCAGCGAAGGCATGGCCAACGGCCGCCTGCTCGGCTTCGATGCGATGCGCGCCCGCGCGCAGCAGGCCTGGGACAAGGAACTGGCCAGCGTGCGCGTGCAAGGCGCCAGTGGCGACGACCGCGTGGTGTTCTACACTGCGCTGTACCACGCGCTGCTGCAGCCGCTGACCGGCAGCGACGCCGATGGCCGTTACCGCGGCTACGACGACGGCATCCACCACGCCGACGGCTGGACCTATCACGAGTTCTTCTCGCTGTGGGACACCTATCGTGCGCAGAACCAGTTGCTGGCGTTGTTGCGGCCGCAGCGCGCCGCCGACATCGGCCGCTCGATCCTGGCGATCAATGCACAAGGTGGCTGGCTGCCGCGCTGGGGCTATGCCAACTTCGAGACCAACGTGATGACCGGCGATCCGGTCACGCCGTTCCTGGTCGACCTGTGGCGCTTCGGCGCGCTGCAGGGGCGCGAGGCCGAGGCCTACACCGCGCTGCGCCGCAATGCGTTCGAGATGCCGCCGTTGAATTCGCGCCACGCCGGGCGTTCCGGCAATGCCAACTACCTGGCGCAGGGCTTCGTGCAGTACGACCGCGCGTTTCCGTCCAAGGGCATGGATGTCGACCCGCACCACGGCGGCTCGGCGACGCTGGAGTACGCGCTGGCCGATTGCGCGCTGTCGACCATGGCCGGTGCGCTGGGGCATGCCGAGGACGCGGCGGTGCTGAACCGCCGTGGGCGCAACTGGCGTTCGATCTGGGATCCGTCGGTGCGCGATACGCAGACCGGCTTCACCGGCTTCCCACGGCCGCGCACCGAAGACGGGGCGTGGTACACGCCGGCGGATGGCCATTACGATCCGCGTTCGCAACACGGCTTCCACGAGGGCACGGCCTGGCAGTACCAGTGGCTGGTGCAGCAGGACGTGCCGGGCCTGGTGGAGGCGATGCACGGGCCGGAGCAGACCGCGCGCCGCCTGGATACGTTCTTCGCCTACGACGCGCTGCTGGCCGACCCGGCCGGCGCGGCGCGCAAGGAATGGGTGATGGGGCCGTACAGCTACTACAGCCAGTTCCGCTACAACCCCAACAACGAACCGGACCTGCATGCGCCGTGGATGTACACGCTGATCGGCCAGCCGTGGAAGACCAGCACCGTGCTGCATGCGGCGCAGACGTTGTTCACCAATGCGCCCAACGGCGTGACCGGCAACGACGACCTGGGCACGATGTCGGCGTGGTACCTCTTCAGCGTGATGGGCCTGTACCCGGCGGTGCCCGGCACCGGGCAGTTTCTGCTGCACGCGCCGCGCTTCTCGCGCATCGAACTGGACGTGGGGCCGGGCCGCACGCTGCGCATCGACGCGCCGCAGGCCGGGGATG
Organism: Xanthomonas sp. LMG 12459; assembly: GCF_009192905.1. Classification (NCBI taxonomy): domain Bacteria; kingdom Pseudomonadati; phylum Pseudomonadota; class Gammaproteobacteria; order Lysobacterales; family Lysobacteraceae; genus Xanthomonas; species Xanthomonas sp. LMG 12459. The sequence goes on along the minus strand of NZ_NSGT01000037.1, from coordinate 23,031 downwards.
GCAAGCTGCGCTACGTCGGTGGCGTGTCGCTGGATGGCCGTGCGCACGCGCCGGTGTGGCTGGATTGGGCGCAGTTGCACCAGGGCGGACGTCTGCGTTTCGACCTGCGTGACGCGCCACAGCCGCAGGGCTGGGGCACGCAGCCGCAGGACCTGCCGGTGTCGCCGTGCGCGGCGCCGCCGTCCGCCGCCAGCCTGGGCTGGCGCTGAGTCCGTGCCGTCGCGCGGCAGGCGCGCGCAGCCGATGGTTTACGCTGCGCATCTCGTCCGAAGGGAAGCGATCCGATGAGCCAGAAGCGTCCACCCGGAACCGGATCCGCAGGCTCCAAGGCGGCCAAGGCCGCCGCGCGCAAGGCGGCGCCGGTTGCGGCGGAGCATGCGGACAAGCCGAAAAAGGCCACAAAGACCGCACCGGCCGCCGCCGCGCGCGACCGCCAGCGGGTGGTGACCGTCACCGACATCGCCGATGCGGTCGGCGTCTCGCGCGCGACCGTGTCGCTGGTGCTGCGCGGCAGCCCGCTGGTGCATGCCGACACGCGTGCGCGCGTGGAAGCGGAACTGAAGCGGCAACGCTACGTCTACAACCGCGGCGCCGCCAATCTGCGCCGGCGCACTTCGACCTGCGTGGCCCTGGTCATCAACGACCTGGCCAATCCGTTCTTCGCCGAGTTCGCCGCCGGCGTGGACGAGGCGCTGGGCGAGCAGGGCTACGTGACCCTGCTCGGCAGCACCGGCGAATCGCCCGCGCGGCAGCAGGCCGTACTGGCCTCGCTGATGGAACACACGCCGGCCGGCGTGATCCTGTCGCCGGCCGAGGGCAGCGACGCCGCCGAACTGCACACGGTGCTGGACGCACGCGCGAACGTGCTGCTGTTCAACCGCGAACTTGCCGGCGCCGACGACTGGGGTTTCCTCGGCCTGGACAACCAGCGCGGCGCGCAACTGGCCACCGAGCATCTGATCGCGCTCGGCCACCGCCGTATCGCCTTCTACGGCGGCCATGCCGATTCCAGTTCCTGCCGGCAGCGCCGCGCCGGCCACGCGCAGGCGATGCGGCAAGCCAGGCTGCCAGTCGACCCGGCGTGGCTGATCGAGTCCGCGCCCAATCGCCTGGAAGCGGCCGCGCGCCACGGTGACCTGTTCGCCCACGACGCGCCGCCCACCGCGGCGGTCTGCTACAACGACACGGTCGCGCTGGGCCTGATGCTGGGCCTGCTGGCGCGCGGCATCCGCCCGGGCCAGGACTTCGCGATCACCGGCTTCGACGACATCCCCGAGGCCGCGGTGAGCACGCCCGCGCTGACCACGCTCGCCGCGCAACCGCGCGCCCGCGGCCGCCAGGCGGCGCAACTGGTGCTGGAGCGGCTGGATGCGGCCGCGCCGCCGCGCAGGACGATCGTGCCGGTGAGCCTGTCGGTGCGCGAGAGCAGCGGCGCGCCGGTCGCGCGCAAGCGCACCTAGCGCGGCGAACGCGGCGGCGGCCGCCGCGACGATGCGCGATGGCACTCGGTGCGCGCAGTGCCATCGCGACGCCCTCTAGACAGAGGCGGGCAGATAGTGGGTTGCACCCTCACAGCGGCGCGTCCCGCGGGTTCGTGCTGAGCGAGCGCTTCGCCCCCTTCTTCCTTTCGTCGAGAGCCGTCTCATGCATCTGCAGACTGCACCGCGCCGTTCCGTGATGGCCAACGCCTTCTACGGCCTGCTCAATCCCATTCCGTTCGGCTGCTTCGTCGCCGCGCTGATCTTCGATATCGTCTATGCCCGCAGCGGCGTGATCCTGTGGACCAAGGCGGCGGCCTGGCTGATCGCGATCGGGCTGGTCATCGCCATCGTGCCGCGCCTGATCAACCTGGTGCAGGTCTGGATCACTGCGCGGCGCTCCACGCTGCCGGTGGAGCGGCTCGACTTCTGGCTGAACCTGTTTGCCATCGTCGCCGCCATCTTCAATTCCTTCGTGCACAGCCGCGACGCGTATGCGGTGGTCCCGGCCGGGCTCTGGCTCTCGATCCTCACGGTCGCGTTGTTGGCGATCGGGCATGTGCTCATCGCCATCCGCACCACGCCACGCGAGGGTTACGTCCATGGCTAAGCGCCTGTGCCTGTCCGTTTTCGCGCTGAGCGGCGCAGTGGCCCTGGCCGCCTGCGGCGGCAAGGCCTCGCTCGAGCCCACCCAGCAGGCGGGCAACGCGCCGCCGCTGCCGCAGCCGCGCAACTTCCTGCTGCCTCCGATGCAGGTTCCCGAGGGAGTGGGCTGGAAGGAGGGGCAAGCGCCCACGGTGGCGGCTGGCCTGAAGATCGAGAAGATCGCTGGTGGCCTGAAGCATCCGCGCCAGCTGTACGTGCTGCCCAACGACGACGTGCTGGTGGTGGAGGCCAATTCGCCAGGGATGGAACCCGTCACCACGCCCAAGCAACTGATCGCGGGGCTGGTCCAGAGCCGCTCCGGCAAGAGCGCCAAGGGCGGCAACCGCATCACCCTGCTGCGCAGGACTGCGGACGGCCGGTGGGAACAGCATGCGTTCCTGAAGGGGCTGCACTCGCCGTTCGGGGTGCAGCTGATCGGCGATGCGCTGTACGTCGCCAACACCGACAACATCATGAAGTTCCCCTACGTCCCCGGCAAGACCGAGATCACCGCGCCCGGCACGCTGTTCGCCGATCTCCCCGGCACCATCGAGCACCATTGGACCAAGGCGCTGCTGGCCAGCCCCGACGGACGCAAGCTGTACGTCGGCGTGGGTTCCAACAGCAACATCGGCGAGAACGGGCTGGACGTGGAGTACCGCCGCGCGGCCGTCCTGGAAGTGGACGTGGCCTCGGCCAGCAGCCGCATCTTCGCCTCGGGCATCCGCAATCCGACCGGACTGCAGTGGGAGCCGCGCACCGGCAAGCTGTGGGCGATCGCCAACGAGCGCGACGAGATCGGCGCCGATCTGGTGCCCGACTACCTGACCTCGGTGCAGGACGGCGGCTTCTACGGCTGGCCGTACAGCTACTATGGACAGAACGTGGATGTGCGGGTCAAGGACCAGCGCCCGGACCTGGTGGCCAAGGCGATCAAGCCGGACTACGCGCTGGGCTCGCATGTGGCCGCGCTGGGCCTGTGGTTCTCCCGCGGCGATGCGCTGCCGGCGAAGTACCGCGAGGGTGCGTTCGTGGCCGAGCACGGCAGCTGGAACCGTTCGCCGCTTAGCGGCTATCAAGTGGTCTACGTGCCGTTCCAGCAGGGCCGGCCGGTCGGCCCACCGCAGACCGTGGTCAGCGGCTTCCACTCGCAGGATGAGTCGCAGCTATACGGCGCTCCGGTCGGCCTGGCGCAGGACAAGGACGGCGCGTTGCTGATTGCCGACGATGTCGGCAACAGCGTCTGGCGTGTGCGCTTCTGACCGGTCGCACGACGCCGCCCACCGGTATGTGGGTGGCGTCGTCTGTACGCGATGCCGCCTGGGCGCGGTGCGGTCTGTGGATCGCCCGGGCGCGTGGCTGGATGGCGGAACAGCACGGACATGGGAGGTTACAGCCGTACGTCCACCGGCTCGCTTTCCAGCGCCAGTACGCCGAACACGCATTCGTGCACGCGGTAGAGCGGTTCCTGCGCGACGAAACGCTGCAACGCTTCCAGGCCCAGTGCGAACTCGCGGATGGCGAGCGACTGCTTGGTGCGCAGACCACGCTGGCGTAGCCGATCGAGGTTCTGTGGTTCGGTGTATTCGGGTCCGTAGATGATGCGCAGATACTCGCGGCCGCGGCACTTGATCGCCGGTTGTACCAACCCACGCTTGCTGCGTGCCAGGCCTTCGACCGGCTTGATGACCATGCCTTCGCCGCCCTGTGCGGTCAGCGCTTCCCACCAGGCGACGGCATCGGCCACGCTGGCCTCGTCGGCCAGGTCGACGAATATGTGCCGGGTCAGCCGTACCAGCGGTTCGACGTCGGCCAGGCGGCGGGCGATGTCCAGGTGCCAACGGTGGTCGCGCTCCAGGCCGACCACGCCTTCGCAGGCCAGCACGTGGAACGGCGCGATCTTCAGGTCCTCCAGGCCGTTCACTGCCCAGCAGTAGCGGCGATAGGCGTCGACGAAGCGGCTGGCGTCGCTGTGGCGCGCCTGCGCCTGCTGCTGCCAGGACTGCACGTCGATGCCACGCGCGGCGGCCGCGTCCAGCCAGGTGCGGGCGGTGGCAAGCGCCGCGGTGGCGGCGGCGCCGGTCGGTGCGTACTGCTCGCGCAGCAGTTCCTGGGCCTTGGCCGACCACGGCAGCAGTTCCGCATCGAGCACGATCCAGTCGGTATGCAGTTCCTCCCATAGGCCCGCGTGCTGCAGTGCCGCGTCGAGGCGGTCGAGCAGGGCGTTTTCCAGTTCGCGCTCGCCGAAGAAGCGGCGACCGGTGCGGGTGTAGACGACGCCACGGCCATCGTCGCCGATGCCGAAACGTCGCTGCGCGACACCGGCATCGCGGCACAGCACGACGACCGCACGCGAGCCCATGTGCTTCTCTTCGCACACCAGCGTGGCGATGCCTTCCTGGCGATAGAAGTCGAGCGCTTCCTGCGGGCGTTCGAGCAGGTCGCCGGACTTGGCGGTCTCCGGCGGCGCCATGGTCGGCGGCAGGTACACCAGCCAGCGCGGATCGATGGCGAAGCGGCTCATCACCTCAAGCGCGGCGATGCTGTTCTCCTCGCGGATGGTGACGCTGCGGAAGGCGCGGGTGTCGATCACGCGCTTGCCAGCGACATCGTCCAGGTCGAGCAGCAAGGCCTCGCGCGGCGTGGTGGCCGCGGCGCTCGCGTCCTCGGCCGGAAGCAGCGGCTTGACCGGCGCGTAGTACTCGCGCGCGGCCGCGACCGACACCAGTTCCTTCTCCGGATAGCGCAGCGCGGTGAGCTTGCCGCCGAACACGCAGCCGGTATCGAGACAGATGGTGCGGTTGACCCATTTCGGCTCCGGCGTCGGCGTATGGCCGTACACCACCATCGCCGGGCCACGATAGTCGCGGGCCCAGTCGGAACGGACCGGCAGGCCGAATGCGTCGATCTCGCCGGTGGTCTCGCCGTACAGCGCGAACTCGCGCACGCGTTGCGAGGTGCGGCCCTGCAGCTCCTGCTTGAGACCGGCGTGGGCGACCACCAGCTTGCCGTCGTCGAGCACATAGTGGCTGACCAGCTTGTCGATGAAGGCGGCGACCTCGCGGCTGAAATCCTCCGGCTCGGCCTGCAGTTGTTCCAACGTCTCGGCCAGGCCGTGGCTGATGCGCACGTCGCGTCCGGCGAGCTTGCGCTGCAGCTTCACGTCGTGGTTGCCGGGCACGCACAATGCGGTGCCGTTGCCGACCATGTGCATGACCAGGCGCAGCACGCCGGGCGAATCCGGGCCGCGGTCGACCAGGTCGCCGACGAAGACCGCCTTGCGTCCTTCCGGCGCGGCGACCTCGGGTGCCTCGCGGGTGCCGCCGACGGTGTAGCCCAGGCGGCCGAGCAGGGCGACCAGTTCGTCGCGGCAGCCGTGCACGTCGCCGATCAGATCGAACGGCCCGTGCTCCTCGCGGCGGTCGTTCCAGACCTTGATACGTTCGATCGTGGCGGCCGCCACGTCCTCCACCGAGCGCAGCACGCTGACGTGGCGGAAGCCCTCGCGTTCCAGGCCGCGCAGGCCCTTGCGCAGCGCCTGTTGCTGGTTGCGGATGACGTGCGGGCCGAAGTTGCGGTCCGCACGCGCACTGTTGCGGTCCTGGCATACGCGCTCGGGCAGGTCGAACACGATGGCGCAGGGCAGGACATGGAACTCGCGCGCCAGTTCGACCAGGCGCTTGCGGTCTTCCGGGCGCACGTTGGTCGCGTCGACGACGGTCAGGCGGCCGGCGGCCAGGCGCTTGCGCGCGATGAAGTAGAGCACCTCGAAGGCGTCGCCGGTGGCGGTCTGGTCGTTCTCGTCGTCGGCGACCAGGCCGCGGCAGGCATCGGAGGAGATCACCTCGGTCGGCAGGAAGTGGGTGCGGGCGAAGGTGGACTTGCCGCTGCCTGACGGGCCGATCAGGGCGACCAGGCTGAGCTTGGGAATGCGTATCGTCATGAGGATGCCGAAAAGGTCAGGCCATGTCGCGGGTAAACACCGCCATCTGGGTCGGCGGGCCGACCTCCGGATCGTCCGGGCCGATGGGGGCATGGCGCACGCTGTAGCCGTTGCGCTGCGCCACGCCATCGGCCCAGGCGCGGAATTCCGCGCGCGTCCACTCGAAGCGGTGGTCGGGGTGGCGGAAACGCCCGGCCGGCAGGGTCGGGAAGCGCACGTTGTACTCGCTGTTCGGCGTGGTGATCACCACTGCAGGCGGCCTGCCGAAACCGAACAGGGCGCGCTCGAACGCCGGCAGGCGCGGCGCGTCCATGTGTTCGATCACCTCGATCGCGCAGGCCGCATCGAAGCCTTCGATACGGCGATCGCGGTAGGTCAGCGCGCCGTGGGCCAGGGTGATGCGTTGACGCTGCAGCGGCGGCAGCCGTTCGAGGTGCAGCCGATCGGCAGCATGATCCAGCGAGCGCAGCGACACGTCGATGCCGAGCAGGTGCTCGATCTGTGGCTCCTTGAGCAGCAGGCCAAGCAGGCGCCCTTCGCCGCAGCCTAGGTCGACCACGCGCCGCGCGCCCAGGGTGCGCAGCGTCTCGACCACGGTCTGCATGCGTTGGTCGTTGAGGCTGAGCGGACGTTCGATCGCGTCCTCGGCCGCTTCCTTGCGCTCTTCCTGGGCGTCGATCGCCTCCTCTTCATCGTCCAGCAGGCGCGCCAGCGCCGCACGCACCAACGGCTTGTGGCGGCGTAGGTAGCGGCCGACGATCGCCTCACGTTGCGGGTGCGCGGACAGCCAGGTGCCGCCCTTGTCGAGCAGCTTCTCGATTTCGTCGTGGCCGACGTAGTAGTGCTTGTCGCCGTCGATGGCCGGCAGCAGCACATACAGGTGGGTCAGCAGATCCTGCAGGCGCACGGTCCCGGCGAGCTGCAGGCGCACATACGGACTGTCGCCCCACTCGGGAAAGCGCGGATCCAGCGGCAGGCGCTCGACCGTTACGGTGTAGCCAAGCGGTTCGAACCAGGCCTGCAGCAGTTGCTCGCCGCCGCGACACCGCAGCACCGGAATCTCCGCTTCCAGCGCAATGGGCGTGTCCGCCAGCGCCTGGCGACTCTTGCTGGTGCCGGCCATGGCGGTGCCGAACACGCGCTTGAGCGCGACCGAGAGGAAGGAACTGGCAACGTACGGCCGGTCGTTGACGTACTGCGACAGGCTGCCTTCGGCTTCGCCGCGACCGCGCACCAGCCCCACCGGATCGATGTCCAGCATCAGCACTGCGGTGCAACGGGTGTGGTCGGCCTGTGGGTAGAACACCCGGGCGGTACCGAACGGCAGGTCGACCTCGTGGGCACGCTCGGGGTGCTTGACCAGCAGGTAGCCGAGATCGGTGGCGGGCTGGGTGGTGGTGGAGAGGGACAGCAGCACGGTGTGATGGCTTCGCGAGAAAGGCCGTGAGTCTACCGCGCTGCCATTGCCACCGTGCGGGGGCTGGGCAGGTGCGCTGGTCACCGCTGGCTTGAATGGCGAGTGCGCATGGCGGTGGATGTGGCGCGCCACCAAGGACTCGGCCGTGTCTGTCAGGACGATCGAGGGTGCCGGTTGTCGACCCATAGTCGCCGCGATGCGGTGCCACCTTACCGCGATTCGCGCTGGATTGAATGCGTGTCGGCGCGCCTGGCAGCGCCGCGCTCAGTGCAAGCGAATCCAATCCAGCGCCAGTAGCGTCTCGATTGTCGTTGTCGCAGTACGCCGCTGTTCTTCCGGCGCCGCAATCGCGTTTGCATCCCGCAGATGGGCAATGAGCTGCTGTGCATCGTGCCGTTGCCCGGGATGCGCCACCTGAAGCCGGCGCGCGGCCTGGAACACCGTCATGATGTCCTCGGCCTGGTCGATGTTCCTGATCTGTGCGAACAGGTCCACGGCTTTCGCGATCTCGGTGTCGTAAGGCGCATACGCCGCGGCGAACCGCGCATGCTCCTTGTCGTACTGCGGCGAGGCGCGCAGTGCCATGGTCCGCCCCTGCGGCTGCTCCTGCAGCCAGTTGCGGTTGGCCAGGTCGGTCAGGATCGGCCGGACGTCGCCCCGGCGCGGGCCGCGGCCGGCAGTGCCGAAGGTCAGCCCGGTCGGTACGCCCAGTTCGGTCATGGCCCAGCAGAGCGTCTGGAACAGCGTGCGCCCGATCGGCCGCGCCTCCGGCCGGGCCTGCAGCCGCCGCAGCACTTCCATGATCGCGATCCAGCCCGGCTGGGGCACCGTACGTTTGCCGATGCCCTCGGTCGAGGCGTTTGCCGGCCGCGTCAGGAAGGCGGTTTCGAGTTGCGCCAGCGGCGTGCCGTACGGCGCATAGACCTCGATGTCGACCGGCAAGTGCGCCAGCGTGCGGTAGATCAACGGGCCGACCTCCTCCCAGGCCAGACCGCCGTTGCCGCAGCCGAGCGGCGGCAGGGCAAGACTGCGCACGTCCCATTCGCGCAGACGCGCGGCGAGATAGTCCAGCCCTGCCGCGATGTCCTCCAGCCGCGACGGCGAGCGCCAATGGCGCTTGGTCGGGAAGTTGAGAATGCGGAGGCCGCTGGCGTCGTCGTACAGATAGGGCTCGCCGATGTGCACGCGGCCTTCCCGGCAGCGCACGGCATAGTCCTCGAACATCGCCGGATAGCGCCGCTTGAACGCCTGCGCGATGCCCTTGCCCATGATGCCGGTGCAATTGATCGCATTCGTGAGGACGTGGGCGTGGCTGGCGAACAGGTCGCCGATTCGTGCCTTGAACATGGTGCGATCCATCGATGGAGAGATCCCCGTGGTGGCGCCTGTCGCTTGCCCGCACTGACAGGCGCCGCGTGTGCGGTGGTGCTGTCCGCGGCCTGGCCCAGAAAGGCCGGCGAGGTGCTGCCGACGTCAGCGCATGTGCGCACCTGGCTGTCCTGCAGCAAGGGGCGCCAGGGCAGCAGCGGGGGGCGCGCAAGCATGCGGCAGCGGCGTCTCACCTCCTGAGATCGGGCGAGACCAGGAGAAGAGGTGCGGCTCAGTGCCGATCGATGGCAGCGATTCTTTTTCGTGGGAGCGGCTTCAGCCGCGACAGGCATTCCCAGTGATGCCTCGTCGCGGCTGAAGCCGCTCCCGCAGGCGCTTGCGGCCAGCCAGTCGTGTGCACTGTGGGAGGGACTTCAGTCCCGACGCATTGCGCCATCGGAAAAGCACATCACGTCGCGCGGCGCGGCTGCACGACAGTCGACGGCCACAATGGCAGCGGCAGCGCCGATCTAGTTCTCGGCAGACGCACCCCCGCCGCGTCGCGCACGCCAGCGCGCCACCCGCTCCTGCAGCCCCACCACGCAGACGAAGAATGCCGGCACGAAGAAGATCGCCAGCACGGTGCCGCTGACCATCCCGCCGAACACGCCGGTGCCGATGGCGTGCTGGGTCTCGGCGCTGGCGCCGCTGGCCAGCATCAGCGGCACCACGCCCAGGGCGAAGGCCAGCGAGGTCATCAGGATCGGGCGCAGGCGCAGGCGCGCGGCGTTGGTCGCCGCCTCGAGCAGGCCCTGGCCGTCGCGGTGCAGTTGCCGGGCGAACTCGACGATCAGGATGGCGTTCTTCGCCGACAGGCCGATGATGGTGATCAGGCCGACCTTGAAGAACACGTCGTTGGGCAGGCCGCGCAGCATCACCGCGGCCACCGCACCGAGCAGGCCCAGCGGCACCACCAGCATCACCGACAGCGGGATCGTCCAGCTCTCGTACAGCGCCGCCAGCACCAGGAACACCACCAGCGCCGACAGCAGCATCAGCAGCGGCGCCTGCGCGGCCGACTGCCGCTCCTGCAGCGATTGCCCGGTCCAGGCCACGGCGAAGCCCGGCGGCAGTTGCGCGGCCAGCCGTTCCATCTCGGCCATGGCCGCGCCGCTGGACACGCCAGGCGCGGCGCCGCCGGTGATGCGCACGGCCGGGAAGCCCTGGAAGCGCGCCAGCTGCTGCGGCGCGTCGGTCCAGGTGGCGGTCACCACTTCGCGCAGGGGCACCATGCCGCCCTCGGTGCTGCGCACGCGCAGGCCCAGCACGTCGTCCAGTTGCATGCGCGACGCGGCGTCGGCCTGCAGGATCACCTGCTGCATGCGCCCGGCATTGGGGAAGTCGTTGACGTAGAGCGAGCCCATCGCTGCCGACAGGGTGTTGCTGATCGCGGAGAACGGCAGGCCCATCGCTTCGGCATGCTGGCGGTCGATCTCCAGGCGGATGCTCTTGCCCGGCGGCAGGCCGTCCTGATACACGCCGCTGACCACCTTGCTGTCCGCGGCCAGTTGCAGCAGCTTCGCCTGCGCCGCCATCAGCGCGGCCTCGCCGCGGTTGCCGCGGTCCTGCAGGTACAGGGTGAAGCCGGAAGAGGTGCCGAGCTCGTCGATGGCCGGCGGCAGCAGGCTCATCACCGTGCCCTCGGGCAGGTCGGCCATGGCCTGCTGCACGCGGTCGGCTTCGTCGCTGGAGGTGGCGCCGTCGCGCTGGTCCCAGTCCTTGAGCATGGTGAAGGCCATGGCCGCGTTGGTGCCCGAGCCGGAGAAGCTGAAACCCAGGATCACCAGGTTGGAGGCCAGCGCGGGACGCGTGGCGACGTGCCGCTCGAACGCCTTGACCACCGCCAGCGTGCGCTCGCTGGTGGCATCGGTGGGCAACTGGATCGAGGTCATGAAGTAGCCCTGGTCCTCTTCCGGCAGGAACGCCGAGGGCAGCACGCGCATGGCGAAGACCAGCGCCACGCACAGGACCGCGAACACCGCCAGCACCCGCGCGCTGCGCCGCAGCAGCCGCGCCACGCGTGCGGCATAGCGGCCGGTCAGGCGCTCGAAGCCGCGGTTGAACGCGCCGAAGAATCCGCGCTTGGCATGATGGCCGGGCGCGATCGGGCGCAGCAGGGTGGCGCACAGCGCCGGGGTCAGGGTCAGCGCCAGGAACGCCGAGAACAGGATCGACACCGCCATCGCCAGGGTGAACTGCTGGTAGATCACGCCCACCGAGCCGCTGGCGAAGGCCATGGGGATGAACACCGCGGTCAACACCAGGGTGATGCCGACCACCGCGCCGGTGATCTCGCGCATCGCCTTGGTCGTGGCCTGCCGCGGCGGCAGGCCTTCGCTGGCCATGATCCGCTCGACGTTCTCCACCACCACGATGGCGTCGTCGACGATGATGCCGATCGCCAGCACCATGCCGAACATCGTCAGCACGTTGATCGAGAAACCGGCCAGCAGCATCACCGCGAAGGTGCCCAGCAGTGCGATCGGCGCGACGATGGCCGGGATCAGCGTGTAGCGCACGTTCTGCAGGAACAGGTACATCACCAGGAACACCAGCACCATCGCTTCGAGCAGGGTCTTGACCACCTGCTTGATCGAGAGCTTCACGAACGGCGCGGTGTCGAACGGGATCGAATAGCGCATGCCGGTCGGCATGCTCGCGGCCAGTTCCGCCAGCCGTGCCTTCACCGCCTGCGCGGTGCGCACCGCATTGGCGCCGGGCGAGAGCTGGATCGCCGCGCTGGTGGCGGGAGCGCCGTCCTCGCGGTTGGAGAAGCCATAGGACTGTGCGCCCAGCTCCACCCGCGCCACGTCGCCCAGGGTCACCCGCGCGCCGCCGCTGTCGGCACGCAGCACGATGGCGGCGAACTGCGCGGGCGTGGTCAGTTGCCCGGCCACGGTCAGCGGCACGGTCAGGCGTTGTCCGCGCACGGTCGGCTCGTCGCCGAGGCGGCCGGGAGCGATCTGCGCGTTCTGCTGTTCGATCGCCTGTGCCAGTTCGGTCATGGTCATGCCGTAGGCGACGAGCTTGTCCGGGTCCACCCACACGCGCATGGCCTGCTCGGCGCCGAACAGCTGCACGCGGCCGACGCCGTCGATGCGCCGCAGTTCCTGCACGATGTTGCGGGCCAGGTAGTCGTTGAGCGCCACCTCGTCGTAGCGGCCGTCCGGCGAGGTCAGGCCGACCAGCATCAGGAAGCCGGACGCGGCCGATTCCACCTGCAGGCCGTTCTGCCGCACCGCCTGCGGCAGGCGCGGCTCCACCGCCTTGATGCGGTTCTGCACGTCCACCTGCGCCAGCTCCGCATTGGTGCCGGGCTTGAAGGTGGCGGTGATCTGCGCGCTGCCCGAGGTGTCCACCGTGGACTCGAAATACAGCAGGTTCTTGACCCCCGACAGCTCGCGTTCGACCAGGCTCACCACCGAGTCGTTGAGGGTCTGCGGCGTGGCGCCGGGGTAGGACGCGATCAGCGACACCGAGGGCGGCGCCACCGAGGGATAGCGCGCCACCGGCAGCTGGCCGATGGCCAGGGTGCCGAACAGCACGATGAACAGCGCGATCACCCAGGCGAAGACCGGGCGTTCGATGAAGAACTGTGGCATGGCGGCGTTCCCGGCTCAGTCCGCGGCGGCGGTGGCGACCACCGGCGGCTGCCACGCACGCGCCTTCACCCGGGCGCCGGCGCTGAGCCGGTCGATGCCTTCGACCACCACCTGCTGCCCGGGTTGCAGGCCGGCGACGACACGGTAGTGCCCCTGCACCAGTTCGCCCAGCTGCACCGTCGCGCTGCGCACCTGCGCATTGGCGTCCAGCACCCACACCTGCGCGCGCTTGCCGACATGGGTGACCGCCTGCTGCGGCACGCGCAGCGCCTGCGCGTAGTGGGCGCGCGGCACCCGCGCCCGCACGTACATGCCGGGCAACAGGCGCCGCTGCGGGTTGTCGACGAGGATGCGCAGCAGCACATCGCCGGTGCCGGCATCGACGTTGATGCCGGAGAACAGCACGCGCCCGCTCAGTCCCGAGGGCGTGCCGCTGCGGTCGAGGATCTGCGCCGGCAGGCCGTCGTCGCCGGTGGCCTGCGCGCGCGCGGCCGGATCCAGCGGATCCAGGTCGCTGGCGGACTGGCGCACGTCGACGTAGACCTGGTCGATCTGCTGGATCACCGCCATCGGCGCGCTGTCGCTGGGCGAGACCAGCGCACCCTCGGTGAGCAGTGCCTGGTCGATGCGGCCGTCGATCGGCGCGTCGACGGTGGCGAAGGCCAGGTCCAGGCGCCGCCGCGACAGCGTCGCCTTGGCCTCGGCGACCGCCGCGGCGGCCTGGCTGCGCTGCGAGGCGGCGTCGTCGTACATCTGCCGGCTGACCATGCCGGATTCGACCAGCCGCTGTAGCCGGGCATGCTGCACGTCGGCCAGCACCTGCGCGGCCTCGGCACGGTGCAGTGCGGCCGCGGCGGTGTCCATGTCGGCCTTGAACGGTGCCGGGTTGATCTGGAACAGCGCGTCGCCGCGCCGCACATCGGCGCCCTGCTCGAAGAAGCGACGCTGCACGATGCCGCCGACCTGTGGGCGGATCTGTGCGCTGCGCAGCGCGGCCACGCGCCCGGGCAGGTCCACGCTCACCGTCATCGGCGCAGGGTGCAGGGTCACCGCGGTGACCTGTACCGGCGCGGCCACCGCTTGCGGCTGCGCGCCGCCGCCGCAGCCCGCCAGGGCCAACGCCAGCGCGCCGCCGAGTCCCAGAGTCCGTACCTGTTGCCGCATGCCCATGCCTCGTGCCTCGTCGCTGCCGCCGCGGATGCGGCGGACGCCAAAGCCGCGCATGGTCGCGGCCGCGGGTTGCGCGGCGTTCGATGCGATGTGGAGATATGATGGAGATCCGCCCGTCCGGGCCGATGCGCCTTCGCTGCCTCCATGTCCGTTTCCTCTCCGGGCGCCGCCGTGCCCGCGTCCGCGCCGCTGGTCCTGATCGCCGAAGACGAGAGCGAGATCGCCGAGATCCTCAGCGCCTACCTGGCGCGCAGCGGGCTGCGCAGCGCCCACGCCGCCGATGGCCGCGCCGCGCTGGACCTGCACCTGGCGCTGGATCCGGATCTGATCCTGCTGGATGTGCAACTGCCGGCGGCGGATGGCTGGAAGGTGCTTGCCGAACTGCGCCACCGGGGCGAGACCCCGGTGATCATGCTCACCGCGCTGGACCAGGACATCGACAAGCTGATGGGCCTGCGCCTGGGCGCCGACGACTACGTGGTCAAGCCGTTCAACCCGGCCGAGGTGGTGGCGCGGGTGCAGGCGGTGCTGCGGCGCATCCGCGGCAACGGCGCCGAGGAGGCGCGCAGCCTGCGCGTGGGCGCCTTCCATGTCGATCTGGACCAGCACGAGGCCAGCGTGCGGGTGGGCGAGCAGCGGCACACGCTGGACCTCACGCTCACCGAGTTCAAGCTGCTGGTGCGGCTGATGCGCGCGCCGAAGCGGGTGTTCAGCCGCGCCGAGCTGCTCGACGCCTGCCTGCCGGAAGGCGACACCCAGGAGCGCACCATCGACAGCCACATCAGCAAGCTGCGCAAGAAGCTGGAGGCGCTGGGCGTGCAGGGCACGCCGGCCAGCGTGCGCGGCGTCGGCTACCGGTTCGGATCCGGCGCATGAGCCGCGCCCCCGGGCTGCGCCGCCAGGTCATCCTGTCGCTGGGCGCGCTGGCGCTGTGGATCATCCTGCTGTCGGTGGTCGGCTCCTACGTGTTCTACGCGCTGGCGGCGGCCTACCAGCCCAGCAGCATCTCCGACACCTGGGTGCCGTCGCGGGTGGAGATGATGTGGATCGGCGCCACCGCCGCACTGGCCGTGGCGATCGCGGTGGCGGTGGCGGTGCGGCTGTCGCGGCGCATCCTCACCCCGTTGAACTCGGTGGCGCACAGCCTGCGCGAAGTCGCCCAGGGCAACTTGCACGCACGCGCGAGCATGGATGCGCATGCGCTGGGCGAGACCGCGCAGCTGGTGCGCGACTTCAACGCCATGGCCGACCGCCTGCAGGCGATGACCCGCGAGCGCGCATTCTGGAATGCCGCCGTCGCCCACGAACTGCGCACGCCGGTGACGATCCTGCGCGGGCGCCTGCAGGGCCTGGCCGAGGGCGTGTTCGCGCCGGACGTGGCGGCGTTCGAGAGCCTGTTGCGGCAGGTGGAAGGCCTGAACCGGCTGATCGAGGACCTGCGCGTGCTCAGCCTCACCGACAGCGGGCACCTGGAGTTGCAGCCGGCGCCGGCCGACCTGGCGCGGGAAGTGGAGGCCGTACTGCATGCCTTCGGCGCCAGCCTGGACGCGCGCGGGCTGGTGCTGGAACCCGTGCTGGCGCTGCGCACGCCGGTGCTGTGCGATGCGGTGCGCATCCGCCAGGCGCTGATGGCCTTGCTCGAAAACGCGCAGCACTATGCCGAGCCGGGCCCGCTGCGGGTGGGCGTGCAGGCGGACGCGGGCCAGTGCGTGCTGTTCGTGGAAGACACCGGCCCCGGCATCGCGCCCGAGATCGCCGCGCGGGTGTTCGATGCGTTCCGCCGCGGCGATCCGTCGCGTTCGCGCAAGAGCGGCGGCAGCGGCCTGGGCCTGGCGGTGGTCAAGGCCATCGCTGTGGCGCATGGCGGCGATGCGCTGTGCCTGCCGGCCGGCAGCGGCACGCGGTTCGAGGTGCGCTGGCCGCTGGCGCCAGCGGAGGCCGCGACGCGCACAGCGCAGGTGCCGGCGTCGCGCTAGACGCGCGTTGGCTCAGGCGGAGGTCGCGTCGCTGCGCCCGCGCGGTGTACGCCCCGGCAGCATGCGGGTCAGCACCTCGTCGCGCCGGACCCAGTGATGGAACAGCGCGGCGGCCACGTGCAGCAGTACGACGACCCATGCGATCCATTTGCCGATGAAGTGGTGCACCACGTCGATCGGCGCTTCGAACGCCTCCCAGCTCAGGTGCCAGGTGCGGCTGATCCAGGCGAACAGCGCGGTCTCGTTGAAGCCGGGAATGCGGAACAGGCCGAGGTCGGTCGGCGCGCCGGTGCCGATGTAGCCGGTCAGCGGCATCACGATCAGCAGCGCGTACAGGCCCCAATGCGCCAGCTGCGCGAGCCGGTGTTCCAGCGCCGAGCCCGGCGGATCGTCCGGTTGCACGTCCAGCCAGCGCCACAACAGCCGCGGCAGCACCAGGAACCCGACCAGCAGGCCCAGCACCCAGTGCAGGTTGAGCACCGGCAGCGAGGCGTCCGACGTGTCGTCCATGAACCAGATGACGTAGTACACCACCGCATAGGCGCCGATGAAGGCGGCGGCGGTGGTCCAGTGGAACAGCTTGGCGAGGGCGCCGAAGCGCTGTTCGGTATTGCGCCAGTGCATGTGCGTGATCCTGGTCGAGTGGCGAGGCGGGGAGTGCTGCGGAATCAGGGCGTGCGCAGGCTGTCGAGCAGCCGGTCCAGGGCGTCCAGCGCGTCGGCCAGCCGTGCGTGCAGGTCGGCGTCCGGCTCGGCGATCCAGAACGCCGCCTCGGTGATCGCGCCGTAGAGCATGCGTGCCATCACCCCGGCATGCAGCGGCGCCACCGTGCCGGCGGCGATCAGGGCTTCCAGCGCCGCCTGTAGCGCGGCGATGCCCACCGACTGCGCCGCCGGCGGCACGTCGCCGAACACGGCGCGCGCGTCCTGCAGGATGATCCGGCGGATCTCCGGTTCCAGCGCCAGTTCCAGGTAGGTGCGGCAGCGGCGGCGGAAACCGTCCCACGGCGTGGGCGCGGCGTCGGACACCGCCTGCAGGCGCAGGCCCACCTCGGCCTCGATCTGCTCGATGACCGCGATCAGCAGGCCGTCCTTGCTGCCGAAGTGGTGATACAGCGCGCCGCGGGTAAGACCGGCCTCGGCGGTCAACACGTCCATCGAGGTGTGCGCGAAGCCGTGCGTGGCGAACGCCTGCCGCGCCACAGCCAGCAGGCTGGCGCGGGTGGTCTCGATCATCTCGCGGCGGCTGCGGCGCTGGCGCATGGGCGGGCCTTCATTCACATACGTGGCGTACGTTATTTGCGTACAGGGCGTATGTCAATGTGTCACGGTCGATTCGGCGTGCGCTGGGCGGCTTGGCCGGCACGGCAGCCGGTGCGCTCCGAAGGCCTGAGATTCGAGTGGCTTGCCCGTCCTGCGAACGTCTCGGCCAGCGCCTCTCAGGCATCGACAGCGCGATCGCGGCGGCGTGTGGGATGCGCCTGGTCGCAAACCCAAATGATGCTGGTGCCTGTCGCGAAGGCCGTCGTAAAGGGCGCCGTCGCGGCGGCTCAGGACTGCGCGACGGAACCGCCCATCGTGCGCATGCGATGCACCGGCATGACGCCGACGCACCGTCGCACTAGCCAAGGCCTTCACTGCGGGTGTGGTCTGGTGACCGCTGTGCAACCGAATTGGAGTGTCGAATGGACACCACGCTGATGCCCTGGGTCGCCGGACTGTTCGTCCTGCTCATCGCCGCGATGCTGTATCTGGTCACGCGCGCCAAGAAGAACCGCAACCGCCCGGCACAGGATCACGCCGCGACCAAGAGCGACGTGGACAGCGCCGCCAAGCGCTAGCGTCTCGCGTCGGGCGCGGCGCGGTCGCCCGCGCCGTGCTCAGGCGTCCGCGTCGATCGGCGCGAAGCGCGGGCGGCGTACGCCGTCGATCTCCACCTGCTCGACGAACATCGGATACGGCCGCACCCACAGCGTGCCTTCGCCGTACAGCGGCCGGTACAGCACCAGCGGTTCCAGCGTCTCGCTGCTGCGGACCACGCCCAGCACCTCGTATTCGCCGCCCTTGAAGTGGCGGTAGCGGCCGAGGGCGATGGAAGGCAGCGGGCTGAGGTCGCGCATGACGGTGTCCTAGTGGGCGGGAGCGCGAGTGTAGCCGTCTGCACTTGCGCTCTCTCTGCGTCGCGAGGGCGAATTGCGCGACCGAGGCGGTTCGCCGCGTCGTGACGACGGAGCGCTCCTGCGGGGGGATCTCAGGCAACCGGCCTTGAGAAGCGCCGTCCATCGTCGCCCGCACGCTTCACTTCTGCGCACGTCAAGGCGCCAAATCGGCGAAGTCGAACGCCTGCCCCGGCTCGGCGGCGACGAAGTCCGCCGCGGCGATGCCGGCCAGGTGCAGTGCCGCGGCCAGCGCTTCGCGCGGCTCATCACGCCCTTCGTCGGTGAGCTGGAAGGTGCCCCAGTGGATGCCGAGCGCGCGCCGCGCGCCGGTGTCGCGGAAGATCCGCACCGCTTCGGTGGGGTCGATGTGCTGTGGCGCCATGAACCAGCGCGGCGCGTAGGCGCCGATCGGGATCAACGCCACGTCGGGCGCGCCGTGCCGGTCGCGGATCTCGCGGAAGATGGCGCCATCGCCGTAGCCGGTGTCTCCCGCGAACCAGACCGATCCCCGCGCGGTCTCGACGAAGAAGCCGGACCACAGCGCCATCCTGCGGTCGGCGATGCCGCGGCTGGACCAATGGTTGGCGCGGGTCAGCGTCGCCGTCGCGGTGTCGCCGATCGGCAGCCGGTCGTGCCAGTCGCCGGTGGCGATGCGCGCATCGGGCACGCGCTTGCGCAGCAGGACGTCGTTGCCCAGCGGCATCACGAACAGCGGCTGGTGCGCGTCGTGCAGCGTGCGCAAGGTCGCCAGGTCGAAGTGGTCGTAGTGGTTGTGGCTCAGCAGCACCGCATCGATGGGCGGCAGGTCCGCGAAGCGGATGCCCGGTGCCGTTACCCGCTTGGGCCCTGCGATCTGCGAAGGGCTGGCGCGCTGCGACCACACCGGGTCGGTGAGCAGGTTGAGGCCGGCGGCCTGGATCAACAGCGTGGCGTGGCCGACCATGGTGATGCGCAGGCCGTCGTGCCGCGGTGCAGGCATGGCCGGCGTCACCGCGACCTGCGCGGGCCAGCGCACCGCGCCCATGGCGGCTTTCCAGCGTAGGACCTTGCCCAGCGCGTTGTCGATGGTGGGCTGGCCGGGGTTGAAGAAACGCACACCGTCGAAATGGTCGCTGACGGGGCCGCGGTAGTAGGGGTTGGCCATTGAGGCGCGATCCGGATGACGCAAGGGGAGGGAAGGTTACCCGCCAGCGGCGCAAGCGTGCGTGCGCGCCTGCCTCGGCTGCCGCGATATCTGTCCCCGGCCGGTGCCAAGTGCGGCCTCACTTCGGCGTGCCCAGCCCACCCATGTTGAGCATCACCCGCAAGCCGATCACCAACGCATCGTCGGGCGCACGGCGCGCCGCGGGATTGCCCAGGATGTCGGGATGGACGATGTACTGCACGTTCGGCACCAGGAACAGTGGCGTCTGCGCGATGCGGTAGCTGTAGTTGAGTTCGAACATGAGTTCGTTGCGCGCGATGTCCGCGGCTGCGCCGCGCTTGCGCAGCAGGTCGTTCATGTAGCCCTGCTGGTCCGCACTGAAGCGGTAGTAGTGCGCGATCGCGCCCATGCCGTCGCCGGGCCGCGCCGCGAACGGGCCGCTGTAGTACAGGCCGGCGGTGACCTGCAGGTCGTAGACCTGGTGCTTGTCGAACGGTGCGGCGATGTTGCCGAAGGCGACCAGCATGCGCTTGCTTGCCATGCCCTGCGGCCGGTACAGCGCGCGTTCGCCGAGCGCGTAGGCGCCCCAGCGCCCGCCGTCGTACAGGCGCGCGGGGCCGCCGACCAGCCCGCGCAAGCCCCCGGCCTGGTTGTAGCGCAGGTCGCTGTAGTCGGCGGAGTTGTACCAGAGGCCGGCGAGGTAGCGCGGTGCGCCCTTGCCCCGTGCGGGATCGGGTTCGTAGCCGACCTCGAGCGTGCCCAGCACGCCGGTGCTGTCGGCGGTGCTCCAGTCCAGGCCGTGGTTGTTCTTGCGCTGCGGGTTCAGTTCGAATGCGCCCACCGAGACATAGGTGGCCTCGGGCTTGTAGCGCAGCTTCGCGCCCCAGTTCACGTAGGGAAAGCCGACGAAGCCGCCATCGGCCTGGCTCAGCTGGAACGGGCAGTCCGAGGCGCTGACGAAGCGGCAGCCGTAGCGGCTGCGCGCGAATTGCCAGGTGGTGTTCATGCGCCCGGCGACCAGTTGCCAGCGCCCGTCGGCGAAGGTCTGTTCCCAGGTCAGTTGCGCCAGTTGCGCCTGCTGCTGCGGGTACCAATAGCCCTGCACCTTGACGCCGTTGCCGATCTGCCGCTGCGACAGGCTGTCGCCGTAGTACCGGGCGCCGGTGGCGTGTAGCGTGGCGCCGGAAATGCCGAACAGGCGTTGCAGATCCAGGTCGGCGCCGGCGACCACGCCGCCGGCGTTGCGATCGCCGCGCGACAGGCCGCCGTCGACGTTGCGCGCATAGTCGTTGGACCAGACCAGGCGCGGCGCGATGCCGTGGTCGTCGAGCCATTGCGCGGTGTCGGCGGCAATGGCGGTGGCCGGCAGGGCGGCGGTCGCCGCCAGCAACGAGACGCAGGAGAGAGAACGGGACATGGGACGCTCCACGGACGAGACGAAGCACTCGCCGGACGTGCGCGGTGGGTGCGCGGCGACGCGGCAGTGCGCGAAGGGAAGACACCTTCCGGTCGTGGAGCCGCAGCACGGCGTCGCGTCCGTCGGCGACGGACACGCCTGTGTGCAGACCTGTGGGGGGACCGGCAAAGACACGCGAGGGCAGACCGGAACGCGTTGCGCGGCGCCGAGGCGCACGCCATCGCCGCAGCGGATGGGCCGCGCAACTGCGCGGCCCATCGAGCTGGAGACAACCCGTGCGGGTCAGCCCACCTTGCCGAGGCCGGCGGCGGCCATCGCCGCAGCGATCTCCTTGTCGGCGCCCTCGGCCAGCGGCAGCAGCGGCGAACGCACCGTGGCGTGATCGAGCAGGCCGCGCGCGACCAGCGCCCACTTCAGCGCCACCGAGCCTTCCATGTGCGAGCCGCGGTGATAGACGCTCTTGGTCACCGGTAGCAGGCGGTCGTGCAGTGCGCGCGCCTTGGCATAGTCCTTGGCCTTGCCCGCGGCGATCATCTCCAGCAGCGGCTCCGGGGCGATGCAGCCGTAGCCCACCAGCGCGCCATCCACGTCGAACATGGTGTGCAGCAGATACTCGTCGTGGCAGGTCAGCACCGGCACGTGCGGGCGCTCCTTGCGGAACACCGGGATCTCGGTGTCCCAGCGCTTCATGTTGCGCACGCCGTTCTTCATCGCGACCACGCCCGGCAGCGCGGCGATCTCCAGCAACGTTTCCAGGTCGTAGGTGGCCTTGGTCGCGTCCGGGTACTGGAACAGGATCATCGGCAGCCCGCTGGCCTCGTGGATGGCCTTGTAGCGGTCCTGCGGCGCGCCCTTCTGGTAGCCGAAGCGCAGCCAGCCGTGCGACGGATAGATCAGGCCGGCGGAGGCGCCGGCGGCGACCGCGCGCTTGGCTTCGTCGGCGGCGACGCGGGTGCCTTCCAGGGTGATGCCGGCGATGATCGGGATGCGGCCGTCGACGGCGTCGCGGAAGGCGGTGATCACCTTGGCCTGTTCGTCGCGCTCCAGGAACGTGCCTTCGCCGGCGTGGCCGAGTACGGTCAGGCCCTTGACCCCGTCGATGCCGCCGAGCCACGCGCCGATGCGCTTGATCGCGGGATAGTCGACGGCGCCGTCGCGGGTGAACGGGGTGACCGGGGCGGGGACCAGGCCTTTCAGGTCGATGGTGCTCATGCTCATTTCCTCTTCTTTGGATCAACGGGGGATGGAATCGAACGCGGGGTCCGACGGGGGTGGTGCGGAGGTGTGGCGCGATGCGCCGGCGGCAGTGCCGGCGCTGCGTTCAGGGCGACAGCTGCTCCAGCGATTTGCCCTTGGTTTCCAGGGCGAAGCGCCAGGTCACGACGGCGCCGGCCAGCAGCACGGCGGCGAAGGCGGCGAACACGTAGCGGATGCCGAGTCCGGCGATCACCGCGCCGACCAGCAGCGGCCCGCAGGCCGAGCCCAGGCGCAGCCAGGCGCTGCCCAGTCCGGTGCCGATGGCGCGGATGCGGGTGGGGTAGAGCTCGGCCGAATACAGGTACAGCGAGAAGGTGATGGTCTGCACCGCGGCGTAGCCGAGCGCCGCGAACACCAGCACCTGCGGCGCCGAGGTGCCGCCGAGCGCCGCCAGCGCCAGCAGCGGCAGCCCGCCGGCGGCGAACGCCAGCCCGTACCAGCGCTTGCGCCCGACCTTGTCGATCGACAGCGCGCAGGCCACTGCGGCGGCGACGCCGGCCAGCGAGGTGAAGAAGCCATAGGCGATGCTCTGCTGCAGCGACAGCCCGAAGTGCGTGCGGTACAGCGTCGGCAGCCAGGTGATGATGCCGTTGGCCACCAGGTAGGAGCAGAACCACAGGCTCCAGATCACCAGGGTGCGCTTGCGATAGACGCTGCCGAACAGCTCGCGCCAGTCCGAGCGCTGCGCCTTGGGCAGCGCGCTGCGGTCGAACACCGGCGCCGGCAACGGGCCATGGCGGCGCTCGGCGCTGCGTTCAAGTTCGGCGACGATGGTGTCGGCCTGGGCGTAGCGGCCCTTGGCGGCCAGCCAGCGCGGCGATTCGAACATGAAGAAGCGCAGCGGAATCATGATCGCCGCCGGGATCAGCCCGACCATGAACATCGCCTTCCAGCCGTAGGCCGGCACCAGGAAGTAGCCGATGCCGCCGGCGGCGACCAGGCCGAGCAGGAACATCACCTCATACAGCAGGAAGAAGCGGCCGCGCTTCTTCGAGCCGATCAGTTCGTTGATGTAGGCGCTGGCCACCGGCACCTCGCCGCCGGTGCCGATGCCCTGGACGAAGCGGAACGCGATCATCGCCGCGGCGCTGCCGGCGAACAGGCAGGCCACGTCCATCGACACGAACAGCAGGATGGTGAACAGCAGCACGTGCAGGCGGCCGATGCGCTCGGCCAGCCAGCCGAAGAACACCGAGCCCAGCAGTTGGCCCAGGTAGCCGGCCGACAGGATCGTGCCGATCTGCGCCGGCGACAGCTGCCATTCCTTGGTCAGCACTGGCATCGCGTAGGCGATGGCGATCACCGTGTAGCCGTCGAAGAACGTGGCGGCGCCGACGATGTTGCGCGCCCACCACACCTTGCGGGTGATCGGCAGGCGTTCGAGGCGTGCGCCGATCTCCGCCTGCGCCTCGGCGATGGAGGGGGTGCGGGCGGTGGCGTTGGCGGTGGGGGCAGG